>NZ_QZFV01000142.1:0-173191 GCF_003600245.1 Amycolatopsis panacis | reverse complement strand
ATACCCCCATGGCAGCAGTGGCGGATCACCCTCGGCAAGCAGGTTCGCGCACAGCGGAGCGGTTGCCACGGGGGGTCTGCTACTTGGCCGGCTTGTCCGAAACCGTGATGGCGCCCGAGATGATCTGGGCCTTGTAGCCGTCGAGGACATCCTTGATGTCGTCGACCTTGCCACCGGAGGTGGAGTAGCCGACGCCGTCGACCTTCAGGTCGAAGCGCTTGGGCAGCGAGCCGAGGTCGTTCTTCGCGAACGCCCGCAGGAATTCGAGGACCGCGACGTCGACCCGCTTCACCATGGAGGTGAGGATGATGTCCTTGTCCGCGGCGACGGTCTTCTGGTTGTACTGGTCAGAGTCCACGCCGATGGCCAGCGCGTTGCCCGACTTCGCGGCGTCGAACACGCCCTTGCCGGAGGCGCCGGCGGCATGGTACACGACGTCCGCGCCCTTGGCGATCTCCGCGGCCGCCTTGGCGTTGCCCTTGGCGGGGTCCTGGAACCCGGTGTTGTCGCCGGCCGGGGTGAGATACTCGTCCTCGATCTTGATCTTGTTCGAAGCCGCCTTCGCGCCCTGCAGGTACCCGGCCTCGAACTTCTGGATCAGCGGAGTGTTCACCCCGCCCACGAAACCGACGTGGCAGTTCTTGCTCTTGTACGCGGCGGCGACACCGGCCAGGAACGAGCCCTGCTCCTCGGCGAAGACCAGCGGGGTCACGTTCGGCAGGGTGATCGTGTCGTCGTCGACGATCGCGAACTTGATGTCCGGGTGCTTGGTGGCGACCGTCTTCACCGCCGCCTCGTAGGCGAAGCCCACTGCGACGATCGGGTTCAGCCCCTGGCTCGCCATTTGCTCCAGCCGCTGCTGCCGAGCCGCTTCGCTCTCGGTCGGGCTCGCCGTGCTCTCCTGCACCGACGGCACGCCCAGTTCGGCCTTCGCCCGGTCGGTACCGGCCGCGGCCGCGTCGTTGAACGACGCGTCCCCTCGGCCGCCGACGTCGAAGGCCAGGCCGACCTTCAGCTTGCTGCCGTCGACCTTGCCACCGTCGGTGCTGCTGCTCGTGGCAGCGGCGGGCGCGGCGGGCGGCTTCGGTGCGGTGACACAGCCAGATCCGGAGCTGTTGTCCCCCGAGCCGGACGCGGCGTTGCTCTTGCCGCTGTCCTTCGCACACCCGGCCAGGGCCAGCACCCCGGCCATGCCCACGGCGGCCAGCGCGGTTCCACGCATGCGACGCAAGTGTCGTCTCCCTCCCCGCTGATCCAGCGGACGATCCGAGAAAGAACCCGGCGACGTTGCCGGGCTCAACCGCCAGACCGTACCCAACGGTAAGGAAGACGCCCTAGCAACTGCACGCTACGTAACACAAACGTTTACTCAGCGGCTCGATCCGACACTGTTCGCGTACACAAAGTGATCAACTTGACCACGCTCCGCATAAATCGATCAGCAGAACTCACTCGCGCGGGTCAGTCGAATCGGGGAAGCCACCCGGCCGCACCGGCACTGTGCGTGTCCACAGTGGACCCGAACGGAACCGGCGGGACCCGCACGCCCGGCCCCGGCGTGGCCTGGAACACACGTCCGGGTACCGCGGTCCGCTCCCGATGTCTGGTCCATCACAGAGACGAACCCGGAGGTGAGCCAGGCACCGGGGTCGGGTCTAGCATCCCTCCCATCCACGCTCGCGTGAGCCCCTGATCTCGGCACCGCCGCCGGTGTTGTCCCCCGTGGACCGACCCCGGCGAGTGCGGAGGACTCCGGTCACCGGGCACGACAGTCATGACGTTGGAGGCCGTTCACCGATGTCCACCACGGCGAGCACTGCCGCTGAGCCAGCGGCGGGGGCGAGCGATCGGGCGGGTGCCTCACGCCGGCAGGGATCCTTCTACCGGGGCGACCCGGGCATGTGGTCCTGGGTGCTGCACCGCATCACCGGCGTGCTGACATTCTTCTTCCTGTTCGTGCACGTGCTCGACACCGCACTCGTGCGCGTGTCGCCGAACACCTACGACCAGGTGATCGAGACGTACAAGACGCCACTCGTGAACCTGCTCGAGGTCGGCCTGGTCGGCGCGGTGCTGTTCCACGCGCTCAACGGCCTGCGCGTGATGCTGGTCGACTTCTGGGCCAAGGGCCCGAAGTATCAGAAGACGATGCTGTGGGTGATCGGCGTGGTCTGGGTCGTGGTGATGGTTCCGGGTGCGTTCTTCATGCTCAAGCGCACCGTCGAAACGCTCTTCGGGGGTGCCTGATGGCCGACGCTCTGCTTCTGGACAAGCCGCGCGCACCGCGGCGCCCGGCCGCCCGGCGCAGCAACTTCGAGCTCTACAGCTGGCTGTTCATGCGCATCTCCGGCCTCGCGCTGATCATCCTGGTGCTCGGCCACCTGCTGATCATGAACATCCTCGACGGCGGCGTGCACCGGATCAACTGGGGCTTCGTGGCCGGCCGCTGGGCCTCGCCGTTCTGGCAGTTCTGGGACCTGGCGATGCTGTGGCTCGCGGAGATCCACGGCGGCAACGGCCTGCGCACGATCATCGACGACTACGCGCGCAAGGACTCCACGCGGTTCTGGCTGAAGATCGTGCTGTACGTCTCGATGGTGCTGATCCTGGCCGTCGGCACGATGGTGATCTTCACGTTCGACCCCGAGATGCCTGCCTCCTAGCGGCGCACCCACCACGAGCAAGCGGAGCCTTTTCCCATGCAGTTCCACAAGTACGACGTGGTGATCGTCGGCGCCGGCGGCGCCGGGATGCGCGCGGCCATCGAGTCCGGCCAGCGCGCGCGCACCGCGGTCCTCACCAAGCTCTATCCGACCCGCTCCCACACCGGCGCGGCACAGGGCGGCATGTGCGCCGCGCTGGCCAACGTCGAGGAGGACAACTGGGAGTGGCACACCTTCGACACCGTCAAGGGCGGTGACTATCTGGTCGACCAGGACGCCGCGGAGATCATGGCCAAGGAGGCCATCGACGCGGTCCTCGACCTGGAGAAGATGGGCCTGCCGTTCAACCGCACGCCCGAGGGCAAGATCGACCAGCGCCGCTTCGGCGGGCACACCCGTGACCACGGCAAGGCGGCGGTGCGCCGCGCCTGCTACGCCGCGGACCGCACCGGGCACATGATCCTGCAGACGCTGTACCAGAACTGCGTCAAGCACGGCACCGAGTTCTTCAACGAGTTCTACGTGCTCGACCTGGTGCTGTCCGAGGACGAGCAGGGCAACCCGATCGCCTCCGGCGTGGTGGCCTACGAGCTGGCCACCGGCGAACTGCACGTGTTCCAGGCCAAGTCGATCGTGTTCGCCTCCGGTGGCGCGGGCAAGATCTTCAAGACCACCTCGAACGCGCACACGCTGACCGGGGACGGCCTCGGCATCATCTTCCGCAAGGGCCTGCCGCTGGAGGACATGGAGTTCTTCCAGTTCCACCCGACCGGCCTCGCCGGGCTGGGCATCCTGATCTCCGAGGCGGTGCGCGGTGAGGGCGGCATCCTCCGCAACTCCGACGGCGAGCGGTTCATGGAGCGCTACGCCCCCACCATCAAGGACCTCGCGCCGCGCGACATCGTCGCCCGGTCGATGGTCCAGGAGGTGCTGCAGGGCCGGGGCTGCGGGCCGAACAAGGACTACGTGGTCCTGGACGTGACCCACCTGCCGGTCGAGGTCCTGGAGACCAAGCTGCCGGACATCACCGAGTTCTCCCGCACCTACCTCGGCGTGGACCCGGTGAAGGAGCCGGTGCCGGTGTTCCCGACCTGTCACTACGTGATGGGCGGCATCCCGACCAACATCCACGGCGAAGCGTTGCGCGACAACGAGAATGTGATCCCCGGCCTGTACGCCGCGGGTGAGGTCGCCTGCGTGTCCGTGCACGGGTCGAACCGGCTGGGCACCAACTCGCTGCTGGACATCAACGTGTTCGGCCGACGGGCGGGCATCGCCGCCGCGGAGTACGCGCTGGCGCACGAGCACGTCGAGCTGCCGGAGAACCCGACCACGCTGGTCGAGGACCAGCTGGCGCTGCTGCTGTCCGAGCACGGCGACGAACGCGTCGCCGACATCCGCAAGGAAATGCAGCAGACGATGGACTCGCACGCGTCGGTGTACCGCACCGAGGACACCCTCAAGCAGGCGCTGACCGACATCCAGTCGCTGAAGGACCGCTACGCCCGGATCACCGTGGCGGACAAGGGCAAGCGGTACAACACCGACCTGCTCGAAGCCGTCGAGCTGGGCTTCCTGCTGGAGCTGGCCGAGGTCCTGGTCACCGGGGCGATCGCGCGCAAGGAGTCCCGCGGCGGGCACGCCCGCGAGGACTACCCGAACCGCGACGACACGAACTTCATGCGGCACACCATGGCCTACAAGCAGGGCGACGGCCTGCGCGCGGACATCCGGCTGGACTACAAGCCGGTCACCTTCACCCGCTACGAACCGATGGAGCGGAAGTACTGATGACCACGGCCACCCCGGAAGCCACGACGGCTTCCGAAACCCACACGCCGATCACCGTCACCTTGAAGATCCTGCGGTTCAACCCCGAGGTCGACGAGGAGCCGCACTGGGAGTCCTACGACGTCCCGGCGCAGCCGACGGACCGGGTGCTCAACCTGCTGTTCTACGTCAAGGACTATCTGGACGGCACCTTCGCCTTCCGCCGCTCCTGCGCGCACGGCGTGTGCGGCTCGGATGCCATGCAGATCAACGGGATCAACCGGCTGGCCTGCAAGGTGCTGCTGAAGGACCTGCTGAAGCCGGGCAAGAAGACCGAGATCAGCATCGCCCCGATCAAGGGCCTGACGACGTTGAAGGACCTCTACGTCGACATGGACCCGTTCTTCGAGGCCTACCGCGCGGTCAAGCCGTACCTGATCGCCTACGGCAACGAGCCCACCCGCGAGCGGATCCAGTCCCAGGCCGACCGCGACCGGTTCGACGACACCACCAAGTGCATCCTCTGCGCCTGCTGCACGTCGTCCTGCCCGGTCTACTGGAACGACGGCTCGTACTTCGGCCCGGCCGCGATCGTCAACGCGCACCGGTTCATCTTCGACTCGCGTGACGAAGGCGCCGAGGAGCGCCTGGACATCCTGAACGACTCGGAAGGCGTCTGGCGCTGCCGCACGACCTTCAACTGCACCGACGCATGCCCCCGCGGCATCCAGGTGACGAAGGCGATCCAGGAAGTCAAGCGCGCACTCCTGTTCAAGCGCGTCTGACCCTGCCTGCCTTAAGGGCTGTGAAGGGTCCCTTCACGGACTTGTCGTCCGTGAAGGGACCCTTCACAGCCTTGGCGAGATATCCACAGGTGCGGCAGCTGTCCACAGATCGGTGCGGGGTCGGCCGCGGGCGGCTGGTGCTGAGGCACAGTCGATGGATGAAGCAACGAGGTCACTGGGCCGTGCGGCCCGAGGTACTCGCCCAGCACAGCACCAATCAGGTGATTCGAGTGAGCGTGCTCGAATCACTCGACATGCACAGCAAGGGCATCTACCGAAGATGCCTGCCCGGCGGGCCATGGCAAAGGCTCTTGCCGGGAATCATTCTCCTGCACAACGGCGATGCGACAGCTGATCAGCTCGTCCAGGCCGCCCTGTTGTACGCCGGTGAATCAGCGATCGTCACCGGCAGAGAAGCTTGTCTGAGACACGGCATGCGCCTTTCCAGCACCGTCGGCCCACGGCAGGTTCACCTGCTGATCCCGCACCGGCAGAGAGTGAACGGTGCTGAATTCGTACTCATCGAGCGGACCCACACTCTCCCCGCGCCGTGGATACGTGCGGGGTTTCCCCTCGCCCCGCCGGTCCGGTCGGCTACTGACCTCCTCCGCCGGACACCGAGCGCTGAGGCCGCGCGCCACGTTCTGATCGAAGCGATCCAGCACGGCGGCTGTTCGCCAGATGCGTTGCTGGATGAACTGAATCGCGGCACCAAGCGAGGGACCGCGATCCCCCGCCGGCTGCTCGTCGATTGGTCGGACATCCGGTCCGTTGCCGAAGACGAAGCCCGCAAGCTGGCGAAACGGCTGGCGAACCCGCCAACTCACCAGAACGAGGTGCTGTACGACCACGCGGGCAGATACGCGGGCCGGCCCGACTTCTGGTGGGACGACGTCGGCCTGGCCTGGGAGATCGATTCGATGGAGTTCCATTTCAAGTCAGCCGACTATGCCCGCACCCTGCAACGAAACACTCGTTATGCGGCACTGGGTATCCCCGTGGTGCAAACGCTGCCGAGCCGCGTGCGCACCGACCCGGACGCCGTACTGGCGGAACTGACCGATGCCTACCGCGCAGCCACACTCCGCCCACGTCCACATGTCTCCCTACGTCGCGCGGCTTAAGGGCTGTGAAGGGTCCCTTCACGGACTTGTCGTCCGTGAAGGGTCCCTTCACAGCCCTGGGGGCTACATCAGCGAACCGCGTTCAGTGCGTTCACCAGGCCGTGCCCGTAGTAGGAGTTGTTCTTCGGCGGCCCGGTGCATGCGGCGACGTCGCACTTCACCGGGTCGGCCTTGGCGTTCAACAGGTTCGAGAGCGCCTGCGGCGGAGCGAACGGCAGCCGTGAAGCCAGCAGCGCGGCGACACCGGCTGCGTGCGGGGACGCCATCGACGTGCCGCACATCGTGCCGTAGCCGCCGTTCGAGATGGTCGACAGCGGGCAGACCATGCCCTGGCCCTCCGGGGGCTGCTGTGCGCCGTCGCCGCCCGGCGCGGTGACGCTGACCGAGCCGTAGTTCGAGTACGACGACTTCGTGCCCTTGTAGCCGACTGCCGACACCGTGACCACGCCGTCGATCGCCTTCGGCAGGATGCCGCACGACGAGTCGACCGGGTGCGGACGGTTCGGGTCGGTGGTCTGCTTCGTGACGTCGAAGCCGGAGTTGCCGGCCGCGGCGACGTTCAGCGTGCCGCGGTTGGTCGAGTAGGTCACTGCGCGGCGAACGGCTTCGTACGCGGCTGCGTCGCCGGCTTCGTTGCGGCAGTAGAACATGCCGGGGTCGATGTAGTAGCTGTTGTTCGTCACCTGGAAGTGGTGTTGTCCTGCCCACATGAACCCGCAGACAGCAGCTTCAGGGAAGATGTAGCCACCATCGTTGACGACCTTCACCGACGCCAGCCGTACGCCCGGGGCGATGCCGGAGAAGCCGCGCGCAGCGTCCTTACCCGCGATGGTGCCCGCGACGTGGGTGCCGTGTTCGGAGTTCGTCGGCGCCCATGACGCAGCGGTAGTGTCCGCAGCACCGGTGATGCAGCCGGCGGACTGACGCGCGTCCACCTGACTCGCGAGCGCCGGGTGCTTGGCGTCTATCCCGGAATCCAGTACGCCCACAGTGACCCGCGACGAACCTGGGTTGATCTTGTTCGCCTCCGGCGCGTGAATAGCCCGCATGTCCCACTGCTGGGCCGAAAGATCGCCTGCAGCAGCACGGGTCTGCGTCTGCTCCAGTACGCCGACAGCTGCCCGCTTCTCCGCCCGCGCCGCCTTCTTCGCAGCGACGTCCTTGCCACCCGAGTACGCACGCATCACGCCGATCCGCTCCGCGAAGTCCGCGTTGCGCGAGCTGGCGACTGCGACGCCGATCTCCGGGTAGTACGCCACTTTGGTGCCACACTTCGCACCCAGCTCGGTATCGACGGAGCGCTGCGAGGCACCGGGCTGGTACAGCACGACGTAGCTATAGGGCGTACTCGTGGTGTCGCACGAAGGCGCGGGAGCGGCATAAGCCGGAGCCGTCACAACACCAGCAGCGATTCCGGCAACCGCAACGGGAACAAGTAATCGACGGATACGGGACATTCCACCTCCAGGGTCGCGCTGAAGGTTAGGCAGCCCGGTCGCCGTACGCCACCTCCTAAGGAACGGTCACCACATCAGGTGGCCGAGTCATGCTCCCGGGTGGTGGCCCGTACGGCTTTCCAGCCGAGTACGCCGATGGCGGTACCGAGTATGAAGGAGACCACAGTGAGCACGGCGTGCACGACGAAATACCCAGTGGGCGATCCGTCCGCTGCCCACGACTGGTCGCTCGCCCAGAGATTCTTGGCGAAAGTGATCCAAATGATCCAGGACCACACTCCGAACGCCAGCAGGAAGATCGCAGTACCTCGAGAAATGCGCATGTCTTGAGTATGCAACCGCGCTCACGACGCTAGCCTGCACGGGTGCACAACGCGTTTTCCCGATCGCGGCGAGCCGTCACCACTGCTCTTGCCGCCGGTCTCCTCGCCGTCGCCACGCCCGCCGTTTTCGCGATGCCCGCGCAGGCCCAGCAGTGCGCCGGCCAGAGCGCACCACCGCCGCCCGTGGACACTTCGGAGCACCCGAAGCCCGGCCAGCCCGCGCCTGCCGCCCTGCCGGTGCCCGAGCAACCGGTCGGCGGACCGCGGCTCGGCGGCTGCGGCACGATCCTCCCAGACGGAGCGCCCGCGCTGCCGGCCGGCGACACCTCCGCTTCCTGGGTGCTGCAAGACCTCGACACCGGATCAGTGCTCGCCGCGAAGGACCCGCACGCCCGCGAACGGCCGGCGTCTCTGATCAAGACGCTGCTGGCCCTCGTCGTGGTCAGCGAGCTGAAGCCGGACCAGATTGTGGTGCCCACCAAGGAAGACGCCGAGCAGGAGTGCACCTGCGTCGGCATCGCCGCGGGCGGGCAGTACACCGTCGATCAGCTGCTGCACGGCCTGCTGATGCACTCGGGCAACGACGTCGCGCACGCATTCGCCACCGCCCTCGGCGGTGTGGACGGCGCGGTGACCAAGATGAACCAGATGGCCGCGCGCATCGGCGCCACCGACACCCGGGCGGCCACGCCGTCGGGTCTGGACGGGCCGGGCATGTCGACCTCGGCCTACGACCTGAGCCTGGTCTTCCACTACGCCATGAAGAAACCCGAGTTCGCGCAGGCGGTGGCGACAAAGTCGTACACCATCCCGGCGGCCGCGGGGAAGCCGGCGATCCCGGTGTTCAACGACAACAAGCTGCTCGGCGCCTATCCCGGATTCCTCGGCGGGAAAACCGGGTTCACCGACGACGCGCGGCACACCTATGTGGGTGGCGCCGAGCGCGACGGACATCGCCTCGCCATCGTGATACTGCGCGCCGAACAGCGGCCGACCCGCGTCGTCGACCAGGCGGCGAAGCTGCTCGACTACGGTTTCGGGCTGGAGAGCACGCAGGCCGCGCCGGTGGGAAAGATCGACTACCAGCCCGCCGCGACCGCTTCCGACGCGACCGATGCCCAGGGCAACGTGGCCCCGGCCTCCGGCGAAACGTCCGCGTCGGCCGAAAAGCCGGACGCGTTCGGTGTCACCGGCTGGGTGCTCACCTTGATCGTGGCGGCGGTCATCGTGGCCGGCTTGGTGATCGGGTACCAGCGCAAGCGCGTGCGAAGCTAGCCTTTGCGCCTGCCCAGCCAGCCGAGCAGCGCCCCGGCGCTGAACACCCCGGCCGTGGCACCGAGCCCGAGGCCACGCCGCACGGTGACGTCCGGGCGCAGCAGTACCGGCGCCGGCGGCTGCACCACCCGGCGCTGGTTCTCGCGTGCGGTGGCCGTCCACGCGGTGACCATCAGCAGGAACCGGGACACCAGGTTGGCGAACACCAGCAACCCGATCACCGGCCCGAAGATCGCCGCCGACGGAGAGTTGATCACGCTGGTGAGGTAGATCGACGCAACCTTCTGCAGGATCACGAATCCGACCGCCGCGAAGATCGCGCCTTTCACCGCGCTCCGCAGCCCCACGTGCTCCCGCGGCAGCCGCGCGATCACCCACAGGAAGACCAGTGTGTTCGCGACCAGCCCGAGCAGGATCGTCACGACCTGCAGCACGAACTTCGCCCAGGTCCGCTCCTCAAGGCCGACCAGTTCCAGCAGCAGCCTGCCAAGCCCACTGCCTGCCGCGGTGAGGCCGAACGAGACAATCAGGGCCAGCCCGAGCCCGATCAGCGCCAGCAGATCCTTGATCGTGGTGGCGACGAACGGCTGTGGCCGTTTCTCCTGACCCCACTGCGCGGTGAGCGCGTCCCGCAGGTTCACCATCCAGCCGACGCCGGAGTAGAGCGCCAGCAGCAGCCCGAGGATCCCGAGCCCGCTTCCGGAATCGAGTGCGCTGTCGGTGATGCCGTGCACCAGCGTCTGCAGGCCCGCCGGCACCGAGTCGTCGATCCCATGCTTGATTTGGCCGATCACCGTCTGGTTCTTCCCGAGCACCAGGCCCACGACCGCGAACGCGACCATGAGAATGGGGAACACCGACAGCACGCTGAAATAGGTGATGGCGGCGGCGTAGTGGTTGCCGTAGTGCTCGCCGAACGACTCGTTGGCCCGGATCAGGTGATCCAGCCACGCGTACCTGCGCCGCAGCCGGGCCAGCAGCTTTTCCTTGTCACCGGTCTGTTTCGCCACCGGGGAACGCTAACCACGCCCGCCGCCACCCGCCACTCGAATGGGCCGTTGTGGTTACTCCGCCTGGCGGATCAAGCTGGTTCAGCGCGCGGGAGGCAGGAATCCGATCCGCGCGTAGGTGTTCTCCAGCGTTGCGGTCGCGACCTCGCGGGCGCGCCGCGCCCCGGCGGCCAGCACCCGGTCCAGCTCCGCCACATCGTCCAAATAGGACTGAACCCGGTTCTGCAGCGGAGTCACCCACTCCACGAGCACCTCGGCCAGGTCCTTCTTCAGGTCGCCGTAGCCCTTGCCGTCGTAAGCCGCTTCGAGGTCGGGCACGGTGCGGTCGGTCAGCGCGGAGTAGATGCTGAGCAGATTCGAGACGCCGGCCTTCTCCTCCGGGTCGAACCGGATCTCCCGGCCAGTGTCGGTGACCGCGGAGCGGATCTTCTTCGCCGACCGCTTCGGGTCCTCCAGCAGCTCGATCAGCCCGTTCGCCGCCGACGCCGACTTGCTCATCTTGGCCGTCGGGTCCTGCAGATCGTAAATTTTCGCCGTGTCCTTGACGATGTGCGCCTCGGGCACGGTGAACGTCGGGCCGAACCGGTTGTTGAACCGCTGCGCGAGGTTGCGGGTGAGTTCGAGGTGCTGCCGCTGATCCTCGCCCACCGGCACCGCGTTCGCCTGGTACAGCAGGATGTCAGCGGCCTGCAGGATCGGGTAGGTGAACAGCCCGACACTCGCCCGGTCGGTGCCCTGCTTTGCGGCCTTGTCCTTGAACTGGGTCATCCGGCCGGCCTCCCCGAACCCGGTCTGGCATTCGAGCACCCAGCTCAGCTGCGCGTGCTCGGGCACGTGACTCTGCACGAACAACGCGCTCCGCGCCGGGTCGACCCCGATCGCGAGCAGCTGCGCGGCCGACCGGCGGGTGCGCTCCAGCAGCACCTTCGGCTCCTGCTCCACCGTGATCGCATGCAGGTCGACGACGCAGTAGAAGGTCTCGTGGGTGTCCTGCAGCCGCACCCACTGACGCAGCGCGCCGAGGTAGTTGCCGAGGTGAAAGGAGTCGGCGGTCGGCTGAATCCCGGAAAGCACCCGCAGGCGGCCGTTCTGTTCGTCGGACACGCCTGGATTCTTCCAGGGCCGGGATCGATGCCCCGCGCGAGGTCGGCGAAGCACCCGTTCAGGGCTGCTGAAGCGTGCTCAACGGCCGGGTCGGGTCCTCGGTCCCGGCATCGCCGTGCTGAGCGGCCCGGTGCGGCTTCGCGGCGTTCGCGCCCCGGGTACCGGCAGCCTTGGCGTTGGTCGCCCTGGCCGGGATCGCCCGGCCCGCTGAGAGCCTGGCCGCCGCAGCCGCCCTGCCCGCGACAGCGTTACGCGTCGGAATTCCCGCAGAGGAAACGGTCCTTGCCGAGGAGGCGGGTTCGACCGTGTGCGTTGGGGTTGTGGCGCTGCGTGACGGGGAGCCCGGTGTTGCGGCTGCGTGCGGCGCGGGGTCGACCGCGTGCTTTGAGCCATGACCCGACGACGCCTTGTCCGACGCGTCATCAGCCGGAGTGAGGTCGTGGGCCGCCATGCTGACCCCGCCCTGCGCGCTCTGGTCAGCTTCACCGAAGGACGGGTCCGCAGCGGCGACGTCGACGGCCTCAGCCACACCAAGGCCTGCTTCGGCCTGCGTTTTGGCGCGCGCCTTGCGTCGCTGCCGCACCACACCGAGCGTCATGCCGACGACCCCGAGCGCGACCGCGACCAGCCCGACCGGGCCGAGCATTCCGAACCCGGCCGAAGTGACCGTCTCTTGGGAAACGTCGTCATCCGCGAGTGCCGGTGCCGCGCCAGTCAGCAGCAGGACCGCCGGCATCCCGAACACCGCCGGGACCCGCGCCGAAGGCCGCAAGCGACGGGACCCCGCCGGACGGCCGTCGCGTAGCGCCGACCGAGTCAGGAGGTGGCCTGGGTTGCGCACCGGAGTGCCTCCCGCGAAGTGACTGTTCCCGACGGGCAGCTCACCCCTTTGGATGAGGCACCCGTGCGCTGCTGGTGAGAAAACTACCGAGCGTGTCAAGACCGGTCCGGTCCGATCAACTCGGGCGCCGAGACTAGCGCCCACACGGGGAGCGCCCATGGCCGCCCCCGCACTGAACCGCATCGCCGGTGGTCAGCGTTGCATTACGAGTCGATCACCAACCCAGCGCAGTCCCGCAACAAACCGCAGCCGCCGGACACCAGCCCGGCACGGCACGCCTGGGCCGACTCACCGTGACCCCCGTGCACGGCGACTAGCCGCCCCTCCGCCAACCACCCGACGCCACGCAGCCGGTCACCTCACCGACCGACAGCCGCCGCCCGCAACAGCGCAGGCAGATCCGGCCAACGCGCCCGTCGGCGGAATCCACGCTTCGTGGGCGACAGCCGAGCGAAACGCGGAAAAGCTCACCTGTTCAGCCCTCCCCACTCACTCAATGTCAGTTATTAACCAACTCAGCTGGTCTTTTCGCATCCTCTTCCCCGAAGGTGGTTCTCGCGTCCGGCCCAGTGGTCTATACCTCTGTGGTGTAGACCACTTGCCCGGGCGACCAAAGGAGCGAGCCCATGTCTCTGCGCAGGATTCTCACCGCGTTCGTGACCGGCACGGCAGCCGCGGTGGCGGTGCTCATACCGGGGGTCGCGCACGCGGCGCCGAACGCCGAATTCCCGGTGAGCGAGGACCAATTCAACCAGATGTTCCCTGGCCGGAACCAGTTCTACACCTACGCCGGACTGACCGACGCGCTCGGCGCATACCCCGGATTCGCCAACACCGGAAGCGATACTGTGAAAAAGCAAGAAGCCGCCGCGTTTTTGGCGAACGTGAGCCACGAAACCGGCGGCCTGGTGTACATAGTGGAGCAGAACACCGCGAACTACCCGCACTACTGCGACACCAGCCGGCCCTACGGCTGCCCGGCGGGCAACGACCAGTACTACGGCCGCGGCCCGATCCAGCTGAGCTGGAACTTCAACTACAAGGCGGCCGGTGACTCGCTCGGCATCGACCTGCTGAACAACCCGTCACTGGTCGCGCAGGACCCGGCTGTGTCCTGGAAAACCGGGCTCTGGTACTGGAACACCCAATCCGGCCCGGGCACGATGACCCCGCACGACGCCATGGTCGACGAACGCGGCTTCGGCGAAACCATCCGCAGTATCAACGGATCCATCGAATGCAACGGCGGCAACCCGGCCCAGGTGCAAAGCCGCGTCGACGCCTACACGAGGTTCGCCGGCATCCTCGGCGTCGACCCGGGCGGCAACCTCAGCTGCTGACCGCATACCGGACTCTCCCCCCTCCCCCAGCTGTCCCCCCGGCCCCTGCCGGGGGGACAGTTACGTTGCCGGGCAACAGAAAGCACCCGCCTCAGCGCGGGAACGGCACATCGTAGGTCGCCGTGACCGGGGCATGGTCGGACCACCGCCGGTCGTAGGACTCGGCCCGCTCGACCGTCACCGCGGTGACCTTCTCGGCCAGGCCGGGGGTGGCCAGCTGGAGATCGATCCGCCAGCCGGAGTCGTTGTCGAAGGCCTTGCCGCGGTAGGACCACCAGGTGTACGGGCCGGGGCCGGTGGCGTCGAGCCTGCGTTGCACATCGGCGTAACCGGCCTCGTGGACCCGGCCAAGCCAGGCGCGTTCCTCCGGCAGGAAACCGGAGTTCTTCTGGTTGCCGCGCCAGTTCTTCAGGTCGATGGTGTCATGGGCGATGTTCCAGTCGCCCACCACGACGACCTCGCGCCCGGCCGCGGCGGCCTTCCCGCGCAGCTCGGCGAGGTAGGGCAGGAACGCGGCCATGAAGCGTTCCTTCTCCTCCTGCCGCTCGGTCCCGACCTCGCCGCTGGGCAGGTACAGGCTCGCCACGACCACCCCGGGCAGGTGCATTTCGAGATAGCGCCCGCTGTCCTCGAACTCCGGCTCACCGAACCCAATGCGCACTTCGTCCGGCTCGACCCGGCTGTAGAGCGATACCCCGTTGCGCCCCTTGACGGCCGACGGCGCGTGCGCGGCGAACCAGCCCGCGGGCTCGACAACCGAAGCGGGCAGCTGCGTGGCCTCGGCCCGCACTTCCTGGCACGCGACGACGTCGGCCTTCGTGGCGGCGAGCCATTCGACGAAGCCCTTTTTCACAGCGGCCCGCAGGCCGTTGACATTCACGGTGGAGACGGTCAGCACCCCGCGCACGCTACCCGGCGGGTACGACAATTCCCGCCGAGGCTCGGCGGTCGCCGATCGACCGCACCCGGTGCCGAAGCGCGGGCGGGCTGATCACCGGCGCGTCAGCACTTCGAGCCGTCCAGCGGCTTCAGGAACCCGTCGGCCACCCACTTGCCCTCGGCGAGTTTGCGGAATCCGTTCTGCACCACCGGTTGCGCGTTGAATTTGGCACCGTTCAAGTACTTCCCGACGATCTTCCCGTCGCCTGCCGGGGTTTCGCGGGCGTTCAGCACGTCCGCGGTCACCGACATCGTGCATCCGGTCGGGGCCCCCTGCGCGTCGGCCTCGCCCTTCTGGTTGACCACGTAGAAAATGAAGACCACTACGGCGGCCCCGATGATGATCAGTACCTTCTTCGGCAAACCCAGGATCACAGCAGCTCCTCAGTCGCGAAACGGTTACCAGGGTAGAGACCCCGGGCCCGCGCAGACAGAGGTGCGCGCACAGACCACCCGGTGGCGGGAACGACCGTCACCGGGGGATGACGCACAGTCATCGAATGGCGAAGGGCACCTCGGAAGACTCCTCCGAGGTGCCCTTCTGCCGGGAAAACCCTGCCGAAGATCAGCCCTGCGCGACCTTCTTGGCCAGGTTCGTGTCCAGCGTCGCGAGGAACTCCTCGGTCGTCTGCCACGGCTGGTCCTTGCCGACCAGCAGCGCGAGGTCCTTGGTCATCTTGCCGCTCTCGACGGTGTCGATCACGACCCGCTCCAGCTTGTTCGCGAAGCCGATCAGCTCCGAGTTGGAGTCGAGCTTGCCGCGGTGCTCGAGGCCGCGGGTCCACGCGTAGATCGAGGCGATCGGGTTCGTGGAGGTCGGCTTGCCCTGCTGGTGCTGGCGGTAGTGCCGGGTCACCGTGCCGTGCGCGGCTTCCGCCTCGACGGTCTTGCCGTCCGGTGTACGCAGCACCGAGGTCATCAGGCCGAGCGAGCCGAAGCCCTGCGCCACGGTGTCGGACTGCACGTCACCGTCGTAGTTCTTGCAAGCCCAGACGTACCCGCCCTCCCACTTGAGCGCCGCGGCGACCATGTCGTCGATGAGCCGGTGCTCGTAGGTCAGGCCCTTGGCGTCGAAGTCGGACTTGTACTCCGCCTCGAAGATCTCCTGGAACACGTCCTTGAACATGCCGTCGTAGGCCTTGAGGATGGTGTTCTTGGTGGAGAGGTAGACCGGCATCCCGCGGTCGAGGCCGTACTGCAGCGACGCGCGCGCGAAGTCCTCGATCGACTTGCGGTAGTTGTACATCCCCATGGCGACGCCGCCGCCCTCCGGGTACTGCGCGACCTCGAACTCCATCGGCGCGGACCCGTCGGCCGGGGTGTAGGTCATGGTCACCGTGCCCGGGCCGGGGACCTTGAAGTCGGTGGCCTTGTACTGGTCGCCGTGCGCGTGCCGGCCGATGATGATCGGCTTGGTCCAGCCCGGTACCAGCCGCGGCACGTTCGCCATGATGATCGGCTCGCGGAACACCACGCCGCCGAGGATGTTGCGGATGGTCCCGTTCGGGCTCCGCCACATCTTCTTCAGGCCGAACTCCTCTACCCGGGCCTCGTCCGGGGTGATGGTGGCGCACTTGACGCCGACGCCGTGGCGCTTGATGGCGTTCGCCGAGTCGATGGTGATCTGGTCGTCGGTGCGGTCCCGCTCCTCGATGCCCAGGTCGTAGTAGTCCAGGTCGATGTCCAGGTACGGGTGGATCAGCTTGTCCTTGATGAACTGCCAGATGATTCGGGTCATCTCGTCGCCGTCGAGTTCGACGACGGTGCCCTGGACTTTGATCTTGGCCATGAGCAGCGGTGCTCCTTCCGCGGATCTCTTCGCGTTCGACTCTCTTCGGTAGCGGTACAAGCGTACTGCTAAACAGAGCCGGGTGGTTCCAGAAGTGGTCGGCGTCAAGTCTCCACCCACCTCAGGCCGTCCCGGCGACCGGGCACGGACCGCGAGGATTCGCGGAACCGGGCGAACCCGGCGACCATCCCATCGCCGGATCAGTCACCCCCGGGAGGTCACCCCATGTCCGTTCCCCCGCCGTATTCCACCTTTTCGCCCACAGTCGTGCCACCAGCGAGCCGGACGGGCGCACGAGTGCTGAGCGGGCTGGCCGGCCTCGTCCTCACCCCTGTCGCGCTCGGCCTGCTCGGCTACGGCGGTTACCGGCAGCAGAACGTGCTGTCCACCTACGCGGCGCACAGTGACGCCGTCAGCGTGGTCCTGCTGGTCGCAGGCGCGCTGCTGCTGCTCGCGGTGGCCACGCTCGGCGCGTGGTCCTCGGCCGGGCCGCTGCTGGGCGGGTTGCTGTGGGGAGTGCTACCCGGCCTCGTCACGCTCGCCATGCCGCAGTGGGGGCTGGAGCTGCTGAACCTCGTGCCGTGGGGCCAGCTGCGCTTCGGCGTGGCCACCTGGCTGTTCACCGGCGCCCTGTTCGGTTGCGGATTCCTGCTGGTCGGCACCGGCCTGGCCGGTTCACTGGTGCGCCGCCGCCGGGAGCCACACGCCCGGTGAGAACATTTGCAGATGGGATTGTTCACCGTGGCGGAGGCCCGCGCCGAACTCGCCCGGCTGCGCCCGGTGCTCGACGAGCTCGTCCGGATCCGGGCGGACGCCGCCGAGCTGGCCGCTTCGCTGCGGCCCGGCGGACGGGACACCGAACTCGGCGGCCTGCCCGAGTGGAAGGCCGCGCAGGCCCGGCTCGACGACCTGATGGCCGCGGTGCAGGCCACCGGCGCGGAGCTGAAGGGGTTCGCGCCACTGCTGGTGGACTTCCCGGCCACCCTCGGCGACGACGACGTCCTGCTGTGCTGGATCGAGGGCGACGATGAGCTGAGCTGGTATCACCGGGTCGATCTCGGCTTCGCCGGTCGACGCCCGCTGCCGTGAAAATCGCTGGTCAGCGGCACTAAGGTGGGCGGGTGAGCGAACTGTTCGACACCCACGCCCCCGGTTACGACGCAGACAGCTTCCACCCGCTCGTGGCGGACACCCTGGTGGACGGCCTGTCCCGCGGCCCTTCGCTGCTCGTTGACGTCGCCACCGGCACCGGCGCCGCAGCGTTCGCCGCACTGCGCCTCAATCCGGCGGCAGTGCTCGCGGTGGACTTCTCCCCCGCGATGATCAAGCAGGCACGCCAAAAGGCCGCGCGGCTCGACCCCGAGGGACGGATCTCCTGGCAGGTCGCCCCCGCGGTACCACTCCCCCTCGACGACGCTTCGGCGGACGCCGTGGTGTGCGCGTCCGCTTTGCATTTCCTTGGCGCGGCCGCACTCGCCGACTGGCGCCGCGTCCTGCGTCCCGGTGGGCGGCTGGCGTTCAGCATCTCGCTGGCGCAACGGCTCCGGCGAGACGGCGCGTTCGGCGAACTGATGCCTCGAGACCTCGCGTTGCCGTCCACTGCCGAAGAGGCCGCCGCGCTGGCCACCGATGCCGGTTTCCACGCGGCGACGGCACACCTGGTGACGTCCCACGACGGCGACCGCGTCCGGGAGGTCTTCGCGGTTTTCGCCGAGGGATGACGCTGCCAAGGTGACCCCGTCACGCCCGGGCCGGACGTGAGATCCTGGACCACATGCTGCGTGAACTGCACCTGACCGGCGAACCGGCGGCGGACAAGCTGCTCAACGAGGACCCGTTCGCCCTGCTCGTCGGCATGCTGCTGGATCAGCAATATCCGATGGAGCACGCGTTCGCCGGCCCGCGCAAGATCGCCGACCGGATGGACGGCTTCTCCCTCTCGAAGATCGCCGAGGCCGATCTCGAGACGTTCGTCGAGCTGTGCGTCACGCCGCCGGCCATCCACCGGTACGGCGGCTCGATGGCCTACCGGGTGCACGCGCTCGCCCAGCACATCATCGAGAACTACGACGGCAATCCAGAAGGCATCTGGCTGTCCGGCCGCCCCAAGCCGGACGGCCCCGAAGTCCTCAAGCGACTCAGGGCCCTGCCCGGCTTCGGCGAGCAGAAGGCCAAGATCTTCCTTGCGCTGCTCGGCAAGCAGCGCGGCGTCCAGCCGAAGGGCTGGCGCGAAACCGCCGGCTCGTATGGCGAACGCGGGTCCCGGCGGTCCATCGCGGATGTGACCAATGCCGGCACGCTCGCGGAGGTGCGCGCGTTCAAGAAGGCCGCGAAGGCAGCTGCGAAGGGGTGAGCGGGCTGTTTCAGCGGTTCGAGACGCAACACACAATCGGTGCACCTCGGACCGGACGTGGCCTACGAATACGGACTCACGCCGGAACAAGTCGAAGCATTGTGCCGGGCGACCCGTGCCGCATGAGCTCTTTCTCGACCGAGGCTCGGTCGGCGGCTGGCAGAAGATCTGACCGCGCTCGGCCGGACGGTGCACCGAGCGGCGAAGCACTTCCGGATGACGCGCAAAACGTTGCTGGCTCGCTTACGGCCTGATCCGAGGGTGGTCCCTTTGCAAAGACGGGCGAATCAAAGGACGCGATGCAGAGCGCACGCCTTTGCAGACCTACAACGGAGTTCTCTTCTACCTTGACAATCAGCGGCTCCGGGTCGCCGAGATGGTCGAACGTTTCGAACAACACCGCGAAGCGATCCACCGAGCAGTCGTTCGCGGCGGCCCTCGCGCATACGCCGTAGGAGTCCGGGAGCCGCGCTCCACCTGGCCGTAACTGCCGGGCGCAGATCCGGGCGGGCCGGTCCGGGCCCGCCCGCGACGCACGGCTACGCGGGCAATCGGGTGCCCCCGTCGTGCTCCGGGGGAAGGTTGCGAAGGCCCTTCACGGACTTCCGCCCCAGGGTCTTGGACCGGTTTCGGGCGAGAGCCGACCGCAACCTGTTAGGCGACGGAGCGTCGGCGTACCCCGCATCCGCCGGGTGGAGCTTGCGAACCTACGTCAGCGAACCAAGTCCGGCGATCACGTCCGCGGGTGCGGGTGCGTTCCCGGGGTCTGCCAGGCATTGCATCATCAGGCCCAGCAACAGAGCCATCGGGATCGGTCCACCGAGGCCGGCCCGCCCATGGTCCAGCATGGCTACGAAGTCCTTGTGCACCTCGGGAGACCGCTGAGCTTCGACCGAGGCTTCGAGCAAGGCCACCCACAGCGCCCGGTGCGTCGTGAAGGTGCCGATCAGCACCGGCCAGCGTTGCGCCGGTTCCTCCGCAAGACGGTCGGCGATCTCGGCACCGAGTTCGTCAAGAGCCTGTCCCAGCGCTCGGGTGAGCAGCATGTCACGGGAACCGAAGTGGTACCCGATAGCGGCGTGGTTGACCCCGGCCGCCTCGGCGATGTCCCGCACTGTCGTGTGCGCCCAGCCCCGCTCGACCAAGCACTGTTTGGCTCCGGCCAGCAAGGCCTCCCGGTTCCCCATCAGCCGATCGTACATGGATTATCCATATGGATGATCCAACCGGATAAACTGTGATACGGTGAGAGTATGACCAAGAACGAGAAGGTCCTGATCTCCGGCGCGAGCGTCGGCGGGCCTGCGCTCGCCTATTTCCTGCACCACAGCGGCTACGACGTAACTGTCGTCGAGCGCGCTTCGGCCCGGCGGACCGGCGGCCTTGCGGTGGGCTTCAGTGATCCGGTGTTCGACGTGCTGGCCGAGATGAACATCCTTGACCAGCTCCGTGCGCACGACACCAAGATGGGCAGCACCGCCGTGGTGGACACGAACGGAACCGAAATCGGTCAGCTCCCGACCGAAACGTTCTCCGGTGTCCTCGAGGTGCCCAAGCGAGAACTGACCCGGCTCCTGCACAAGATCACCGCCGACGACGTGGAATACGTTTTCGACGACTCGATCACCAAGCTGACCCAGCACCCGTCCGGCGTATCAGTAGAGTTCGAGAACCGCCCGGACGAAGAGTTCGACCTGGTGTTCGGCGCGGACGGACTGCACTCGAAGGTTCGCCGGCTGGCCTTTGCCGAGTCGGCAATCACCGTGTCCCACCTCGGTATTTCCACCGGGTGCTTCACCACCGACAACTACCTCGGCCTCAATCACAGCTCCGTTCTGCGGCCGATCGACGGAACCGCAGTCTTGCTGTTCAACGACAACGAACCGGACCAGCTCAACGTGAGCCTGTCCTTTCGCACCGATTCCCCGTACCTGGATCGGTCTACTCGGGACGAGCAGGAAGAGGCCGTTCGCGCCGCGTTCGCCGGACATGAATGGGAAGTACCCCGGCTGCTGAAGGTGATGCCGGATGCCGGCGACTGGTACTTCTTCTCGTGCTGCCAAGTCAACGCAGACACGTGGTCGAGCGGACGAGTCGCGCTCGTCGGTGACGCCGGCTACTGTGCGGCACCCACCAGCGGCAGGGGCACCTCACAAGCATTGCTCGGCGCACGTACGCTCGCCCGGGCGCTGGCCGCATCGAGCGGCGACTACGAGACCGCTTTCGCAGTCTACGAAGCTGAAATGCGCCCTTACGTCGCCGCCAGCCAGGAAAAGGGCCGGCTGGCCGCGGCACAGATCAGCGGCCACACCGACGCGGCGACGAAACTGCAGGAGCTGGAAGGCTAGTACGGCAGCCGCAGTGTGTGATCTAGCGGCGTGTCGTGATCGTGAAGGCGGCCACCGGGTGATCGACTTCAAGGTGTGTTGGATCTCGAAGAGGACGCGGTGGCCGCGTCATGGACAGTAGCCGATGATCGTCTTGCCCGCTGGCGGGCCGGGTTCGATGACGTGTTCGCGCTGGTGGCGGGGCGTTTCGCGCATGCGGGCTCACGTCGGCGGGCTCGGATGTATGTGCTGGGACTGCGGTCGGGGGCGGAGCGGAAGAACTCATGGACGATCGCTGAGCAGGCCGGCGACCTGTGCCCGGACGGTATGCAACGGTTGCTGAACTTCTACCGCTGGGACGCCGACGCGGTGCGCGACGATCTGCGCGGCCATGTACTGGCCCACCTCGGCGACCGCAGCGGGTTCGTGGTGGCCGACGAGACCGGATTCCTGAAGAAGGGCACCACATCCGCCGGGGTGCAGCGGCAATATTCCGGCACCGCCGGACGGATCGAGAACTGTCAGCTCGGCGTGTTCCTGACCTACGTGCCGGTCAAGGGACGCGCGTTGATCGACCGTGAGCTGTATGTCCCGGCGTCCTGGACCGAGGACCCGCAACGTTGCCGGGAAGCCGGAATCGACGACACTGCCGAGTTCGCGACCAAACCCCAGCTCGCCCAGCAGATGCTGGAACGACTGCTCGGCACCGGCTCCGACCTCGAATGGTTCACCGCCGACGAGGCCTACGGCGACAACCCCGGCCTGCGAACCTGGTGCGAACAGGCCGGCCTCAACTACGTCATGGCCATCTCCTGCGACCACCGCTTCGACACCCCGGCCGGGACGATGCGCGCCGACGCACTGGCCGCCGCCGCACCGCGCAAGGGCTGGCAACGCCTCTCAGCCGGTGTCGGCAGCAAAGGGCAGGGGAACGGAGTCCCTGCTAGAACGGTGTCGACCAAGATCAACCGTTAGCAAGAACTCCGTTGGATACGCAGTCCGTCATCACCCGCACCAGGGTCGTGGCCGGGGGCCGGTTCGCCCCCGGTCATCTTGGTGAACTCACCCAACACGTTCCGTTCGAGATGGTCGATGAAGCGCTGGCCGCGACGAAGACCACCCAGTCCCGCCTGCGTGACGGCCTTGAGGCTAGCCAGGCAACGGACGGCGGACTCGCGGAAACCAGGACCCAGTTTTCCAGGTTTCCGCGAGCGTGCCGGGTGGCCCATCCGGCACCTGGTCGACTCGGCTCACCCGCGCGCACCACACCACGTCCGGTTCCCCTCGGGGTACGCGATCTCCACCATCGCCACCTCCGCGAACCCGCCGCGCAGCCGGGGTCGTGAAATCCGGCGAGCTCCCGCGCTCCACACCGCCAAGACGCCGCCCGGCAGCAGTAACCGCGAAGTGCTCCGCGCGCTCGCCGACCCGGTCCGCCTCGCGATGGTCCGGCAGCTGGCGCACACAGAGACGGAGATTTCCTGCGGCGGCTTCGAGGTGCCGGTGACGAAATTTACACTCACCCACCACCTCGCGATCCTGCGGCAGGCCGGAGTGATCACCGGACGCCAGGTCGGCACCACTCGCTACAACACTTTGCGCCGCAACGATCTCGACGCACTGTTCCCCGGCCTGCTCGACGGCGTGCTCGCGGCACCTCGGTAACGCGTGGCGGGCCTCACCCGAGTACCGGGATGACAAGGTCGCCCCTCGTGGGTTGAACTGGAACGCGCAGACAGCACGACGGCGACGGGGCCGCCCGGCTGTCTTGTTTTTTGGCCCTTTACTAAAGCGCTTCAGAACCGGGCGCAGACCCCGGCTGAACACCCCGAGTCTCCCCAGGAAGGAGAGCCGTGCCCCGCGCATTGCTCGCACTCGCCGTCGGTGCCTTCGGCATCGGCACCACCGAGTTCGTGATGATGGGTGTGCTGCCCCAAGCCGCCGAGGACTTCCACATCGACATCCCTTCCGCCGGCTACTTCATCTCCGCCTACGCGCTGGGCGTGGTGATCGGCGCACCGCTGCTGACCGCACTGGCCGTGCGGCTCCCCCGCAAAACCATGCTGCTGGCCATGATGGGCCTGTTCACCGTCGGCAACGGCCTGTTCGCGCTGTCGCCGAACCAGGAGTTCGGCGTCGCGTTCCGGTTCCTCGCCGGGCTGCCGCACGGCGCGTTCTTCGGGGCGGGCGCGGTGGTCGCGTCGAGCCTGGCCCGGCCGGGCGAGCGAGCCAAGGCGGTGTCCATGATGTTCATGGGCCTGACCATGGCGAACGTCGTCGGCGTGCCGCTCGGCACGCTGCTGGGCCAGCAGTACGGCTGGCGGGTCACGTTCGGTCTGGTCGCGCTCATCGGGCTGGTGGCCATCGCGACGATCGCCAAACTGGTGCCGCACCAGGGCCGTCCGGCCGAGCCTTCGCTGCGCGGCGAACTCGGTGCGTTCCGCCGTCCGCAAGTGTGGCTTGCGCTGGCCATCGTCATGTTCGGCCTCGGCGGCGTGTTCGCCTGCATGTCCTACATCGCGCCGATGCTCACCGATGTCGCCGGGTATTCGCCGTCGAACGTGACCGTGCTGCTTTCACTCGCCGGCGTGGGCATGACGCTCGGAAACTTCCTCGGCGGACGGCTCGCCGACAAGGCGCTGATGCCCAGCCTGTACATCGCGCTACTGGCACTGGCCACCGCGCTGGCGATCTTCACGGTCACCGCGCAGGGCAAGGTCGGCGCGGCGATCACGATCTTCTTCGTGGGCGTCGCGGGCTTCATGATCGGCCCGATGATGCAGGCGCGGATCATGGAGAAGGCGGGCGGCACGCCGTCGCTCGTCTCCGCGGCGGTGCAGTCGGCCTTCAACATCGCCAATTCGATCGGCGCCTACCTCGGCGGCCTGGTGATCGCCGGCGGGCTGGGGCTGCTCGCACCCAACTGGGTCGGCGCGCTGCTGGCCGTGCTCGGGGTGTCCATCGCCGCGGTGTCGGGCCTGCTGGACCGGCGCGAGGCCGCGCGGGAACTCGCCCCGGCCACCTGAGAACTCAGGAGGACGAGTCGAGGGGGCCGCCCGTGATGGTGAGGGCGATGTAGAGGACCGCGGCGCACAACAAGCCGTACGTCACCAGGTCGACGGTCTTGCTGCGGATCGCGAGCAGCCCCACCTTCTCGACCGGCAGCACCGCGCGCGCCACGCCTGCCACGAGCAGGGCCACGCCGACCAGCACGGCCCCCTCACGCCAGTGGTACTGGAAGGCCCGCTCCACGGCGACAAGGAGCAGCACGAGCACAGCCGCGAACGGCACGTGGACGGTCCACTCGCGACCGCCACGCTGCCGTTCGCCGGGCATCGCCGTCACCCCGCGACCGTGCGTTCCGCGGCCTCGACCACGTTGCTGACCAGCATCGCCCGCGTCATCGGGCCGACCCCGCCGGGGTTCGGCGAGAGCCAGCCGGCGACCTCGGCCACCGCCGGGTCCACGTCGCCGGTGAGCTTGCCGCCGACGTGCGAGACCCCGACGTCGAGCACGGCCGCGCCCGGCCGCACCATGTCCGGTTTGATGATCCCGGGCACGCCCGCGGCGGCGATCACGATGTCCGCGCGGCGAGTCTCCGCGGCAAGATCGCGGGTACCGGTGTGACAGAGCGTGACGGTGGCATTTTCACTACGGCGGGTGAGCAACAGACCGAGCGTTCGACCGACCGTGATCCCACGACCGACCACAGTCACCTGCGCGCCGGCGAGCGGCACGTCGTGCCGTTTGAGCAGTTCGATGATCCCGTACGGGGTACACGGCAGGGCGCCCGGCTCGCCGAGCACGAGCCGGCCGAGGCTGATCGGGGCGAGACCGTCCGCGTCCTTCGCCGGGGAAATACGCTCCAGCACGCGGTTGGCGTCGAGGTTCCTGGGCAGCGGGAGCTGGACGAGGTAGCCGTGGCAGGCCGGGTCGGCGTTCAGCTCGTCGATGACGGCTTCCAGCTTCTCCTGCGAGATGTCCGCGGGCAGATCGCGGCGGATCGAATTGACCCCGATCTTCGCGCTGTCGGCGTGCTTCATCTTCACGTACGAGTGCGAGCCGGGGTCGTCGCCGACCAGCACGGTGCCGAGGCCGGGCGTCACGCCCTGCTCGGCAAGTGCGGCCACCCGCGGGCGCAGCTCCGCGAAAATGGCGTTTTTGGTGGCCTTGCCGTCCAGAATCTTCGCCGTCACGACTGTCATCTTCGCAGCGTCAGGGAAGACTGCACACTTGTGGGGTTCCCTACGCTGCGTACCGGACACACCACCCGATCGGCGCGCGCGTCCTCCCCTGCCCGAGGGTCGCCCGGGCCTAGACTCCTGGCACTCCACCGCATCACCCACCCGGGCGTGTGACCTCCGCCATATCGCGTAGTACGAGGTCAGCGGGTCCGTGACTCCGTCCGTGGGTGGCAAATGCCCTATGCGGGGTGCGTCCGCGCGCGCGAACAGTCAAAATGAGCCTGTGGCACAACCGACAACGCAGCTGAATGCGACCGAGCAGGACACACTGGTCAAGCAGATCGGGCTGGCCCTGCTGCGCGCCGCCCCGCGCGACTGGCGCAAGGTCTCCGCGGAGTACCGCGCCGTCGGCAGGTACCACGAGCTGACCGGCGAGATCCGGCTCGAGGACGGCTCCGTGCAGGAGTGGATGGCCACGCACGACATCGCGACGCTGTTCGGCAAGCTGCGCGCCGGGATGTACCGGGACGGCCGCGGCACCTGGTTCAACGCGCGCTACCAGCTCGACCACCCGTCCAGCTACAACCTCGAATACAACCGCGACGAGCCGCAGTGGGACCTCGCGCCGCCGCCGCAGGCCTACTCCGACGAGCTGCGCACGTTCCCGCGCACCGAGGAGAACGTGCCGGAGTGGCTGATCCGCAGGCTGTCCGGCCTCGGCCCGCAACAGCCCGGCCCGCACTTCCGCATCGCCCGTATCTTCGACACCAGCGGCCCGGCGGGCCGGCCGGTGCTCAACCGCCCCGACCTCGACGTCGCCGAGCAGGACCGGCTGCTGGACTACCTCGACCACGCCCCGGTGGTGGTCCAGGACCGCGGCTACGACATCGACCGGCTCGCGCAGACCCCGGAGGCCACCGTCCCGGTCGCCTTCCACAGCGACGGCGAGTGGATCTGGCCCGCCGCGGTGAACTTCTACCTGCGCACCTACGGGGTCTCCCCGGAAGCGGATCTGGTCGACCACATCCGGGCCAACGGCTTCCAGCTCCCCCCGGTAGACGAGTCCACCCTGCAGGGCGCGGCCGGGTACCTGACCCGGGGCAATCAGCCGCCGCCGCAGCGCCCCGCGCCGCCCCGGCAGCCCGGTGCCGCGGCGACGGGCGGACCGGCTCCCGCCGACCAGCACGGTTACGACGAGCGCGGCGACTACCACGACGCGAACGGTTACGGCGACGAGTTCGATGGTGGCGGGCGGGAACGTGCCGATCGGCTGGGCGGCCCGGACATGGTGAACGGGCTCGGCGGTCCCGATGGACCTGGTGGTGCGAACGGGCCGGGCAGGCCGAACGGTGCCGGTGGGCCTGGTCCGGGTGCCCCAGTTCGGCTGGGTGAGCATGGTGGTCCGGGCGGCATGAACGGTCCCGGTGGTATGGGTGGCCAAGGCGGTCCGGGTGGGCCGGTGGGTCTCAGCGGACCCGGGCGGCCGGACGGTCCCGGTCATCAAGGTGGCCCTGGACGGCCGGACAGCCCGGAGGGTCCCGGTGGTTTCGGCGGGCCGGACGGCCCCGGCGGCCAAAGTGGACCGGGTGGCCTCGGCAACCAAGGCGGACCAGGCGGCCACAACGGTCCCGGCGGTATCGGTGATCAAGGCGGCCACACCGGTCCCGGGCGAGCAGACGGCCCCGGTCAAGGTGGGCCGGACGGTCCCGGCCTCCAGAGTGGACCAATCGGCCTCGGCAACCAAGGCGTTCCCGGCGAACCGACCGGCCAAAGTGGACCGGACGGGCTCAGCGGGCCGGGCGGCCAGAGCGGTCCGGGACGACCGGACGGCCCGGGTAATCAAGGTGCCCCCGGACGGCAGAGCGGCCCCAGTGGTCCCGGCGGGCCGGGTGCTGCCGCAGGGCCGGACGGCCCAGGCGGTGGGCCGAGCGATCCCGGCGAGCCGACGAGCCCGGGTGGGCCCAGGATCCCTGCCGCAGCAGGCGCTTCCGGCGGTGGGCGGCCGGACGACTCCGGGCAGCAAGGCGGTTCCGGGCACGGCGGTATCGCCGCGATCGGCGGGCTGGCCGCGGGAGTGGCCGCCGGATTCGGTGGACACTCCGGCGAGGACGCCCCCGGCGCGGAGCAGGACGAGGCCGTTACCGATGCGGAATCCGGCCGCTCGCCGGAGCGCGCGTACAGCGAGCACGGCGCGCAGGCAGCCGACCCGGCCGCCCTCGATGCTGGTCCGGACCAGCATCGCCACGACGACTACGCCGACGACCACGAAGCGGGCCGACGCCGCGCCGAGCCGGACTTCGGCGAGTACGAGGACGGCTACCAGCAACAGGGCGAGCCGTACCAGTCCTACCGTGAGCAGGGCCGGCAGTTCCACGAGCAAGATCAGCCTTATCACGAGCAAGAGGTGTACGGCGACGAGTTCGAAGACCGCTTCCGCGCTGAGGAGCCCTATTACGAAGAGTCGGGCCGCAACGGCACCCCGCCGGTGCCCGAGGCCGAGCAGACCGCGCTGTACGCACCGGTAAGCGACACCCCGGACGCTCCGTACGAGCCCGTCGAGGCGGAGCACCGCGAGGAGCCGGTCCTCTTCACCCACAGCAACGAGCCCGAACAGCACGACGACGAGCTGTACACGCACGCCGACCGCGCGCCGGAGCAAGCCGGTTATTCCGACCAGCTGCACGACGAGTCCGAGTTCGACTCGGGCCCGCCGACCGCGACGATCATGCCCGGCTCGGAGCTGCCCGGCGCGGTGCCGGTGGATCAGCCGTTCCCGCTCACCCCGACGTCACGACCGGAGCCGGAGCCCGGCCCGCGCCAGTCCGGTGGACGTCGGGTGTTGCGGGAGCTGCCCGCAGAGCCGGCGCTGGCCGGTCTGCAGTCCAAATTGGACGAGCTGAACGTGCCCGAGAACGCATACGGGCTCGGTACGGCCACCGAACGCGGCTGGAGCGTGGAGCAGGTCGGCGAAGGCTGGCGCGTCGGCTGGTACGACGGCGAACTGGTCAACCCCGCGGTGTTCGGTGACGCCGAGGACGCCGCCGCGTTCATGCTCGGCAAGGTACTGCTGCACCCGGACGGGCATGTGCCCGCCGAGCCGGCCCCGATGCCCGTGTCGGTGTCGGAGCCCGAGACGATCGCCGACGCACCGAAGCCGCCGGTGGTGGCGACGCTGTCGCCGGAGGTGGCCACCGGTTCGTTCCCGATCCGGCCGCGGGAGACCGTGCCGCCGCAGGAGCAGACCGCGTTCACCCCCGCCGACCAGCTGCTGGCCGACGACGAGCCACCTGTCCGGCAGGCGCCGCCGACCGCTCCGCCCACGCAGATCGCCACCCCGGTACGCCGGGAACCGCCGCCCCCCGCACCACGGGCGAACGGCGTACGCGCCGCGACCGGCGGTGGTGGCGGCGGGAACCAGTGGCCGATCTCGCCGCTGGGTGGGGAACCGCCGTTGACCCTGTTCCGTGGCAAGGAGCTGCGGGAGTTGCCCGCGGGCAGTGAACTGGACCGGTTCGGCGGCCCGAACGGCAACCTGACCTACGCCGCGGGCACGCCGTTCGCGGAACGGTCACTGGTCCCGGAGTGGATCACCCGCCCCTACCACGTTTACCGGGTGCAGCGTCCGCTGGAGGCGCTGGCCGGTGTGGCGATCCCCTGGTTCAACCAGCCCGGCGGCGGGTCGGCGTACCTGCTGCCCGCGAGCATCGAGGAACTCGTCGCCGAAGGCGATCTGGTCGAACTCGATCCGGGCGACCCGCCCATCGACTGACCCCAAGGGGCCGGATGGGCGGCTTCCCCTGCCCATCCGGCCCACCAGCAGGGCTGTGAAGGGCACCTTCACGGACGCTGAGGCTGTGAAGGGACCCTTCACAGCCTTCAGGCTGGGTGTACGGGCGACGGCGGACGCTGCCAGGGCGCGCCTCGGGGCGGGCTACTTCACCACCAGGCCGTGCGCGGCGGCGAATCCGGCGGCCAGGTCGAGGTCCACGCGGGCGTCGCGGAGGTCGGCCTGGCGCAGGCCGTTCGCGTCGATCAGCGCGCCCCGCAGGTCGGCGCCGGAGAGTTTCGTGCCGATCATCCGGGCGCCGGTCAGATCGGTTCCGCGTAGGTCGGAATCCGTCAGGTCGGCCTCGGTCAGGTTCGCTTCCCGCAGTCGCAGTCCGGAGAGGTCCAGTTTTCGCAGCCGTCCACGGGCGAACGCGGCCAGCGACAGATCGCATTCGGTGAGTGCGATCCCGGTGAATCGGCAGTCTGCAAAGGACGAACCGAGCAGGGAGCACGCCGACCATCGGCTCTCCGCGAGCACGGCGCGGTCGAAGGTGCAGGAGCGGAACGCGGACGCGTCGTGCCGGGAGCGCGCCAGGTCGGCCTTCGTGAAGTCGCAGCCGTCGAACGTGCAGCCCCGGGTACGCACGTCCCGCAGGTCCGCCTCGGTGAAGTCGCAGCCGGTGAACTGGCGTTTTTCCCACCACTGCCCGGAAAGTTGCGCCTCGCGGTAGTCCTCGCCGGTCTCGGTCACGCGGACAGGATGACATCCGCGTGGCGCCGGCCGGTGCGACGGGGGTCGGTTGGGCTCACCGGAAGTCCCGGGATCTCATGGTGACCCGCATCGGCAGCGGCTCCAGCTTGAGTGCCCGCACGCTCGCCACGCCGTCGGCCGATTCGAGCACCCCCCGGACCAGCAGCGCCGGACTGGCCCTGGCGATCCGATGGAACCGCTGCCACAGGCCGAGTGTGCAGATCACGTTGACCATGCCGGTCTCGTCCTCCAGGTTGAGGAACGTGATCCCGCCCGCGGTCGCCGGTCGCTGGCGGTGCGTGACCGCGCCGCCGACGAGCACTTGCACGCCGTCGGGCAGCGAAAGCAGCCGGTCGGCGGTGACCACCCCGAGCGCGTCCAGCCGGTCGCGGATGAACTCGGTCGGGAAGTGCCCCGGCGAGATCCCGGTGGCCCACACATCGGCGGCGGCGACGTCGAGCCCGTCCATGCCCGGCAGCATCGGCGCGTCGACTCCGGTCCCGGTGCCGGGCAGCTTCTCCGGCCGGTCCTGCGCCACCGCACCCGCCGACCACAGCGCCTGCCGCCGGTCGGGCACCAGCGCACCGAACGCGCCCGCGGTCGCCAGCGCCTCCAGCTGCGGCGTGGTGAGCCGCACCCGGCGGCCGAGGTCGGACATGCTCTCGTACGGGCCGTTCGCGACGCGCTCGGTCACGATCTGCTCCGCGAGCGTCTCGCCGACCGTGCGGACGGTGCCGAGACCGTTCCGCACGGCGTGGAGCTTTCCTTTGTCCGGCAACGGTTCCAGCGTGGCATGTGCCAGGCTGCGGTTGATGTCCGGGCCGAGCACGGTGACCCCGTGCCGTCGCGCGTCGGCCACCAGCGATTGCGGTGAGTAGAAACCCATCGGCTGCGCGCGCAACAGCCCCGCACAGAACGCATCCGGGTGGTAGTACTTGAAATACGCGCTCGAAAACACCAGATGCGCGAAGCTCAGGGCGTGGCTTTCCGGGAAACCGAAATTCGCGAACGCCTTGAGCTTGTGGAAGATCTTCTCCGCCAGCTCCGGCGTCACCCCGTTCGCCACCGCACCGTCGAGGAACCGTTGCCGGAGCCGGGCCATCTTCCGCTCCGACCGCTTCGATCCCATGGCGTGCCGCAGCTGATCGGCCTCCGCGGCGGTGAAATCCGCGACATCCTGGGAAATCTGCATCATCTGTTCCTGGAACAGTGACACGCCCAGCGTTCTGTCCAGTGCGTTCTTCAGCAGCGGATGGTCGTGCTCCCACTTCTCCCGCTCCTGCTTGCGGCGAATGTAGGGATGCACCGAACCACCCTGGATCGGACCGGGCCGGATCAGCGCGACTTCCACTGCCAGATCGTAGAAGCTCTTCGGCCGCAACCGGGGCAAGGTGGCCAGCTGCGCCCGGCTCTCCACCTGGAACACGCCGATCGCGTCGGCCCGGCCCAGCATTTCGTAGATCCGCGCATCGGTGAGATCCAATTCGGCGAGGTCGATCTCCTCGCCCTTGTACTGGTGGACCAGCTCCACCATGTAACGCAGCGCGGAAAGCATGCCGAGCCCCAGCAGATCGAATTTCACCAGCCCGACCGTCGCACAGTCCTCCTTTTCCCACTGCAGGACACTGCGGTCGGCCATCCGCGCCCATTCCACCGGGCACACCTGGCTCACCGGCTCGCGGCACAGCACCATGCCGCCGGAGTGGATGCCGAGGTGACGCGGGAAGTCCTCCAGCGCGAACGCGAGCTGCACGACGTCCTCGGGGATGTCGTGATCGTGGTCTTTTTCCGTGCTGCGCAAAGCACCCCAGCGGTCGATCTGCTTGCTCCACGCATCCTGCTGACCGGGTGAGTAGCCCAGCGCGCGGGCGGCGTCCCGGATCGCCGAGCGGGCGCGGTAGGTGATCACGTTGGCGACCTGCGCGGCATTGAGCCTGCCGTGCTTGCGATAGACGTATTGGATCACCTCCTCCCGCCGATCGGATTCGATGTCGAGATCGATGTCCGGATAGCCGTCCCGCTCCGGGGCGAGGAACCGCTCGAAGAGCAGGTGGTATTTCATCGGGTCGACGTTCGTGATCCCGAGCGCGTAGCAGACCGCCGAGTTGGCCGCGGATCCCCTGCCCTGGCACAGGATCTCCTCCCTGCGGCAGAACCGCGAGATATCCCAGACGATCAGGAAATACCCGGGGAACCCGTGCTCTTCGATGATCGTCATCTCGTGCTGGATCTGGCGCCACACGTCGCCGGTCAGGTCTTTTGTCCCATAACGCTTCCGGAACCCTTTCTTGACCCGGTAACGCAGATAACTGGCCTCGGTCTCCCCCTCGGGCACGTCGTAGGGCGGCAACTCCGGACGGACCAGCTCCAGCCGAAAAGCGCATTCCATACCCAGCAGCGCGGACCGTTGCACCGCGCCCGGGTAACGCCGGAAGATCTCCGCCATTTCGTTGCCGGAACGCAGGAACGCGGTCCCGTCACTGGGCAGCCAGCCCTCCAGGTCGTCGATACCGCGCCGCGCCCGGATGGCCGCGACCGCGTCGGCGAGCCTGCCGCGTTCGGGACGCGCGTAGTGCGCGGCAGTGGTGGCGATGGTCGGCAGGTGAAGCTCGTCGGCCAACTCGGTGAGGAGGTCGTTGTGCGTGCTGTCGAGCGGCTGGCCGTGGTCGATCAGCTCGACGTACACCTGGTCGCGACCGAAGAGATCGACGAGCCGGCGAAGCTGGGCGAGCGCCGTGTCCGGCCCTTCCCGCACCAGCGCCGAACGCACGGAACCCTTGCGGCATCCGGTAAGCACGGCGCACTGCCCCGCGGTCTCCTCTGCAACCGCGGCCAGATCGTAGATCGGACGGCCCTTCTCCGCGCGTTCCCCGACCGGCACGTCAACGTCGTAGCCATGTAACTGGCCGGCGGTGATCGCGCGGCACAGGCTCCGGTAGCCGTCCTGGCCGCGGGCCAATAGCAGCAGATGCTCCCCCTCCGGGTCGGCGGCACCGTTCTGTGGCTGGGAAAGCCCGAAGCTCAGCTCCGTGCCGAACACCGTGGCGACGCCGAGTTCCTTCGCCGCTTCGGCGAACCGGACCACGCCGTACATTCCGTCGTGATCGGTGAGCGCGATCGCGTCGAGCCGCAGCCGCGCAGCCTCCTCCACCAGTTCCTCGGGATTGCTCACCCCGTCGAGAAAGCTGAACGTGGAATGACAGTGCAACTCGGCATAGGCCACCCGCGGCGGAGCCTCGAAATCACTCTGCGGCGCCGGCACATCGGCGGGCCGCCGGTACTCCGCACGTTTACGCCCCCAGGCCGGGCTGTCCCCGTGATCACCGGGCGGCAGCCCACCCGCCAAGGACCGGGCGAGATCCTTCCACGGAACCGGCGGATTGCTCCAGCTCATCGCTGAACGCCCCACGCCCCCGAAATCGGCCCGGCCATCAGTCGTACCACCCTTCCACCATCCACTGTGGACTTTCCGTGCCCGAGCACAGTGCGAGCACCGCTTCCCCAGGTGCGTCTCCTTCGCCGCCGAGCAGGAGTTGCAACCGGGCTTGGTGCGGGCCGGTGGCGCGGCGGCCCGAGGTGACCGGCCAAGGCCCGGCCCATGCGGTGATCCGGCGCGGCGGCCCGCCTGCCACGCGGAGCCGATGTGGCGGTGCAGTAAGCCTTTTGCGGGACGTGCAGCCGACCGGGCGGCCCTGCTCGTCTTCGACCTGGACCGGCAGCGGCGGGTCGAGCACCGTCGCCGGGGACGGCGAAGGCAGCCTGCCCGGCCAGGTGGCCTCCGGTGGGGTGACCGGTTCTCGCGAATCGCCCCACGGCACGAGCCGGATGCGGGCCGCGGGGTCCCGGCCGCCGTCGAACAACGGGGTGCACACCCCCTCCGGGCCGAGCAGGCCCTGTACCCGGGCGAACGCTCGGCCGGCCCGTTCGGCGGCCTCGTCCGTGTCCGCGCCCGAGGCGGGATCGCCGCCCCGCCACAGCCCGAGTTGCAGCGAACGGCCTTCGACCGTCTCCTCCGGTACCAGCTGTAACCGGGTGACCCCGGCGCTGGGCCGGGCGCCGGGCGCGGCCTGCAGCCAGCCTTCGAACTGCCAGCGCACCCGGTCGGCGACTCCTTGCGGGGTAAGGGGTTCCGCGCAGCGCCAGACCCGGCCGAGCTGTTCGCCGCGCTCGGTGGTGGCGTAGACGCCGAGCCGGGTGCAGGCCAGCCCGCGGGCGGCGAGCGTAGCGTGAAACCGGGCGCCGAGGCTCTTGGCGAGGAATGCGGCCACATCCACCCGGGCGAGCGGCGGATCGAACACTTCGGTGAGCGAAAGCTCCGGCGGCGGACGGCGGCGCAGCGGCGGCCGGTCGGACCGGCCGCGAGCCAGCCGGTGGGCGAGCACGCCGTCCCGCCCGAACCGTGCGGTCACATCCCGCTCGCCGAGTGCGGCGAACGCACCAAGCGTGCGCAAGCCGAGCCGGACGAGCAGGCCGACCAGCTCCGCCCGGTCGGCACCGGGCTGGTCCAGCTCGGTGATCGGCAGCGTGGCAAGGAATTCCGCCGCCTGCCCCGGTTCGACGAACACCCCGCGACGGGCCGCAAGGATGGCCGCGAACAGTCCTTCGGACACTCCGATCTGGCATTCCACCCCAGCGTCCGCAGCGACCCGGTCCAGCAGCCGCTCCGCGATCCTGTGCTCCCCACCGTAGTAGCCCGCCGCCCCCGCGACGGGCACCGCGAGCAGCCCCGGCCGTACCACTTCCAGCCCGACAACCAGATCTTCCACAGCCTGCGCAACATTCTCGAACAACCGCGCGTCCCGTCCGTCGTCCGCGGCGAAGACAGCCAGCCCGGGACACCGCGACTCCGCCTCCCGCCTCCGCAGCCCACGGCGTACCCCGCCCGCGCGTGCCGCTTCGGTGCACGCGACCACCCGGTTCGCCGAGAACACCGCAGCAGGCCCGGCCGGCGCCGCACCGGCCACGGCGATGGCAGCCACCGCGGGCCAGTCGGGACACCAGACCACGAGCATCCGCGCCGGTTCGTTCCGCACCGTCATCCGGCGGCTTCCACTTCGCGTCGAACGGCTTCCCCGGAACGCACAGCGCACCCTCGATGCCCGGGCAGCAGCACCGAAACCGAACACAGCCACACAGTCATCCGACGGCCACCCCTTCGCGCTGAACGACTTCCCCGGAACGTACGACGCACCCCGAGCAGCAGCACCCAAGCCGAACGCAGCCACACAGTCATCCAGCAGCCTCCCCTTCACGCCGAACGGAACCCCCACAACGCACGACGCACCCCCACGGCCCGAGCAGCGACACCGAAACCGAACGCGGCCACGCAGTCATCCGGCAGCCTCCGCTTCATCCCGAACGGATCCCCCGGAACGCACAGCGCACCCCCGCGGTCCGGGCAGCAGCACAGAGGCCGAACGCGTCCGCGCCGCCGCACCCCGCCCGCGGACGTACACGTCGACCGGCCGGGTGCGCAGGTGCCCCGCCCCGTATCCGGTCAGCCCGGCCCAGGCGCCCGGGGTGCAGTGCAGTTCGAGGTCGGCGCCCGGCCAGGCGCCGAGGGAGAACAGCACCGCCCCTCGATGCCGGGCCCGCGCGGAAAGCCGCCGCGCGAGGTCCCCTTGCACCGCCCGGTCCCCGGTGACCACGAGATCGACCCCGTCGAGCAACGCGGCCAGCACCGCGGGATACGCCACCCCCGGCCGGGGGATCACCGCCATCCGCGCCGGCACAACCCCGTGCTCGGCCGCCGCGGCGATGCCCAGCCCCGGCACCCCGACCACCGCGACCCAGGCCCCCGCGACAGTGGCTTCGGCGAGCAGCCCGAACAACAGCGAGGTCGATCCGTGCACCACAACCGTGCTCCCCCGCCGAAGACCCGCCCCCGGCAACAGATCCGCCAGCGCAGGGACGACCGGCCACAACCGCCCTTCCCCGAACCCGTCGTCCCGGATCGCCCGTTTTCCGACCCGGCTCGCCGTGCTCACTCCCGGCAGCGCAGCCAGCCGGGCCACTCCCCGCCCGTCCCCACCGCCCGGGAGCGAAACCACCTTGGCCGCCGGACCGGCATTGTCCACTTTGGACTGCATAGGCGGTCGAAGTGGCACCGGCTCAGTCACCGCAACCCTTCCGGACGCAGCAACGAACCCGGCCGGTCCGGCGGTTGCCAGCTGGAACGGCTCGTCGGGTTGAGCCGGTTGCGCGGGACCAGCTGACGAAACCGGCTCGGGCGCACCGTCCAGCCGATCCAGCCTGGCCACGGCAGGCGTTGCGCTCCGGTCACCGGGCTTGGCGGCAAGGACCGAATCACCGGACGAGCCACCAGTTCGCCCCGAAACCGCCGATCCAGCTTCCGGCACCCCTTCCCTGACAAGAGGAATCAGCCCGACGGGGAGAACCGGGCGTACCGGCCGCGCCGCCGGTACGCCCGCGGGCACCACCTCCGGTCGCGCGGCCCCCGCTACCCCGGCAGGCACCCACGCGACCGACTCAACGGCCATCGACGCCCCGACCGATTTCCCCACCCGCCGGAACATTCGCACAACCATTCCCCGAAAGACCACCCGCGACGTCCGCGGCGCCGGGAGCACCCTTCCCGACGCCGCGACGCGCGTGGACCGCACCGGTTTGCCACCGGACGCCCCCACCCTGGACGATCGCGCCACCGAACCGCCCAGAAGCGCCGGCCTCTCCCACGACACCGACGCCCGCTCTTCCCCCGGCGACCACACCAGCCGCCCCGGCGACACCGGTTCACCCGGCACCTCCGGTTTCCCCGGCACCTCCCGTTTCCCCGGTATCACCGGTCCGCCCGACAACACCGGCCTCTCCGCCGATCCCACCAGCGGCGAGGACGAAGGCTCCTCCGCCAGGTCCACCGGCACCGGTCTCCCCACCGGCACCGGCACAGCAGCCGACACCCTCCCCGACGCCACCGCACCGCCCAGCATCGTCAACCGTCCCGGTGACGACGCAGCAGCCGACGCCAGCACCGCTGAGGCCCCGTCCCCCGGCGATACCGGCCGTCGCCGCCGGAGCGCACCCCACGGCTCACGCGGCTCAGGCAGCCCCGGCACCGATCTACACCACCCCGGCACCGACTTACCCGGCGCCCCGGGTACCTCCGGCGCATCCGGCATCCCCGGCACCGCCCGACACGGCACCAGCACCGGCCACCGGCCCGGGTTCAGGTTCAGGTTCAGCCCTGAACCCGGCCCCGCACCTGACGCCGACCACAACCGGCCAGGCCCCACCCGGCCAAGCCACAACCGGCCAGGCCCCACCCGGCCAAGCCCCACCCGGCCAAGCCTCACCCAGCCGAACCCCAACCGGCCAAACCCCGGACAGCCAGATTCCACCCGGTCAGGCCCCACCCGGCCGAACCTGAGCCGACCAGCCCCCGACAGGCCACCCGACCGGCCGGGCCCCACCAAGCGCCCCCGCGCTCCCCGCGACCTCGCCGACCCGGTCGACATCACCGGCACCTCCCTCGCGCACCCACCAGCACCCATCTCGGACTGGGCAGGACCAGCCGCGAAACGGCACCGGCACGCCGCGGGGAAGGCGGCTCCGACAACCACATTCTCGAACGTCTGTTCGACTAACCCCAGTCAACCCCACCCGGCCTCGGCTGTCAAGCACGCACGAAACCCGCCCACCGGCCATCAGGGCCGCGCCCACCTACACTGGTGTCCTGATGAAGACCGGGAATCACAAACAGCACGTCACCCTGCGCGCATTCACCGGCGACGACCTCGCGGTGCTCGACAGGTTCGCCACGGACGCCGAGGTGACCGGGGCGTTCGGATGGGCCGGATTCGCCGATCCGCACCTCCGGCGGCGCCGTTTCGCCGCGGACGGACTGCTCGGCGAGGCCTCGGGTGCGCTCGCCGTGGTCATCGGCGACGAAGTGGGCGGGATGGCGACCTGGGAAGCCGCCGACCGGGGCGGACCGTCCGGTGGCTGTTACGAGATCGGCGCCCTGCTCCTGCCCGGCCACCACGGGCACGAGACCCGCGCCGAGGCGCACCGGCGGCTGGTGGATTACCTCTTCCAGGTCACCCGCGCACACCGGCTCCAGGCGTTCGCCGACGCCGAAAACCTCGCCGCGCAGCAGGTGCTGGAGACGACCGGGTTCCACCGCGAAGGCCTGCTGTGCCAGGTGACCTGGCGCGAAGGGGCCTACCGCGACGCGGTCGTCTACGGCCTGCTGCGCAGCGAGGCGCAACCGCAGTAGCCGCGGCTCAGTGCGCGAAGTGCCGGGTACCGGTGAGGTACAGGGTGATCCCGGCGGCTTCCGCGGCCGCGATCACCTCGGCGTCCCGGATGGACCCGCCGGGCTGCACGACCGCCCGCACACCGGCCTCGATCAGCACTTCGAGACCGTCCGGGAACGGGAAGAACGCATCCGAGGCACCCACCGAGCCCTTGGCCCGGTCCCCGGCACGCGCCACCGCCAGCCGGGACGAGTCGACCCGGTTGACCTGGCCCATGCCGACCCCGACGGTCGCCCGGTCGTGCGCCAGCAGGATCGCGTTCGACTTCACCGCGCGCAGCGACCGCCACGCGAACTCCAGGTCCGCCAGCGTCTGCTCGTCGGCCGGGGTACCGGTGGCCAGCTGCCAGGACGCCGGGTCGTCGCCGGACGCGTCGATCCGGTCGGTGGTCTGCACGAGCACGCCGCCGGAGATCGGCCGCAGCTCGACCGGCGACGACGTCTCGATCACCGGCAGCTTCAGCAGGCGCACGTTCTTCTTGCGCTGCAGGATTTCCAGCGCCTCCGGCTCGAAGCCGGGAGCGAGCACCACCTCGGTGAACACCTCGGCGATCTGCTCCGCCGCTTCGACGCTCACCGGCCGGTTTGTGGCGATTACGCCGCCGTACGCGGAAACCGGGTCGCACGCGTGCGCCTTCCGGTGTGCTTCGGCGATGTCCATGCCCACAGCGATACCGCACGGGTTCGCGTGCTTGATGATCGCGACAGCAGGCTCGCTGAAGTCGAACGCCGCCCGCCGCGCAGCGTCAGTGTCGACGTAGTTGTTGTACGACATGGCCTTGCCGTGCAGCTGCTCAGCGTGCGCGAGGCCCGGCTGCGTGCTGCGGTACAGCGCCGCCTTCTGGTGCGGGTTCTCGCCGTAACGCAGTACGTCGGCACGGTCCCACGTCGCGCCGAGGAAGTCCGGGAAGCCACTGTCGTCCGCAGGCGCGTAGACGTTGGCGAACCACGACGCGACAGCCGAGTCGTACGCAGCCGTGTGCGCGTACGCCTGCGCAGCGAGCCGTTTGCGGTCCGAGAGTTCGAAGCCGCCCGCAGTCACCTGCTCCAGCACCCACGCGTACCGCGCCGGGTCGACGACCACTGCGACGCTGCCGTGGTTCTTCGCCGCCGCGCGCACCATCGCCGGGCCACCGATGTCGATGTTCTCCACGCAGTCCTCCGGGCTCGCTCCCGAAGCGACCGTCTGCGTGAACGGGTACAGGTTCACCACGAGCAGATCGAAGGCCGCGATCTCCAGCTGCTTCAGCTGCGCGACGTGGTCCGCGTTGCCCTGGTCGGCGAGCAGCCCGGCGTGCACCCGCGGGTGCAGCGTCTTGACCCGGCCGTCGAGCGACTCCGGGAACCCGGTGACCTGCTCGACCGGCGTGACCGGGACACCCGCGTTCGCGATCACCTTCGCGGTGCCCCCGGTCGACACGATCTCCACACCCGCCGCGTGCAGCCCGGTGGCGAGCTCAAGCAGACCGGCCTTGTCCGAGACGCCGATCAGCGCGCGCCGGACCGGGCGTCGCCCCTGTGCTGTGCTCACGAAAACCTCACCTTTCGTCCGTCCACGGTGCACCCACCACGGCCGAGTCGCTCGATCGTTGTCACCAGCAGTCTGCGTTCCACGGCCTTGATCCGCTCGTGCAGAACCGCTTCGGTGTCGTCGTCCTCGATGGTCACCGCTTCCTGCGCGATGACCGGTCCGGTGTCCACCCCGGCGTCGACGAAGTGCACCGTGGACCCGGTGACCCGCACGCCGGCCGCGAGTGCGTCGGCGACCGCGTGCATCCCGGGGAACGAGGGCAGCAGCGCGGGGTGGGTGTTGATCACCCTACCGGCGAACCGGGCCAGGAACGCGGGCCCGAGGATCTTCATGAAACCCGCCGACACCACCAGATCGGGCCGGTACGCGGCGACCGCCTCGGCGAGCGCGTGGTCCCACGCGGCCCGGTCCGGGTGGTCGGCGACGCGCACCGTGAACGACGGCACACCGGCCCGTTCCGCGCGGGCCAAAGCCTCGATCCCGGCCCGGTCGGCACCCACCGCGACGACGTCGGCCGGAAACCCCGGCCGCCCGGTCTCGTCCAGCACGGCTTGCAGCAGCGTCCCTGAACCGGACGCAAGCACGACGATCTTCACCGGGGTGGGCAGGTCCAAGCGGCTGGCCAGAACGGGCTCCTTGCACGGCAGAGCGCCTCGGGCGCACGGCATTTCACCAGGTCGTCCCCAACCCTAACGGTCGGCGTCCGGCCGCTTCCCGTCACCGGAGTCCTCGGTGGACTCGGTCACAGCCCTGGGCTGCGCGTCCAGGTCCTCCGGATCGTCGAGCGGTACGTCCTCGGGCAGTTCGAGACCCAGCTCGGCGTCCGCTTCGGCATCGAACTCGTCGAACTCTTCGGAACCGGCGTCCTCGGCGAGATCCGCGGAATCCACGGCGTCTCCCGGCTCGCCGGCGGACTCGGGCTCCTCGACGTCGTCCTCCGGCGTTTCCTCGTCCGCCACAGATTCCTCGTCCGCCACAGATTCCGCGACGCCTTCGTCCGGGGCGTCTTCCTCCGCGGGCTCCGGCTCGGCGGATTCCTCGGCCACCGGCCCGGCCACGGGCTTCGGCGGCGCGTGCGCCCCGGCGAAGAAGGCGACGAACCCGGCCGGGATCACGATCCAGCAGAACGCCACGATCGAGGCCACCCCGACCGGCACGCTCACCGGATCGAACGGACCGTTTCCGAGCCGGCCACCGGCGAGCGTGCCCAGCAGCACGCAGCCGAATCCGACCACCGCGCCGGCCACCACGACCGTCCGGATCCGCGCGCCCGCGTCGTCGTCCACGTTCCGGACCGACCAGCCGACCAGCAGCCCGACCGCCAGCGGCAGCACGAGCAGCACCGGCCACCACCCCGCGCCGTGCTCGGGGATCCCGCCGAGCAGCGGCACCGCGGGCACCGCGCCACCGCGATAACCGATCAGGTGCACGTTCAGCTCGCCGATGGTGAAGCCGGGTCCGCTGACGAACGACATCGCTGCCACCACACCGTTCGGCAGGTAGAGCAGCGACAGCAGGAACAGGCCGAGGCTGCCGCCGACCGACGGTTCGAACAGATCCGCCACTGTGCGCGCCGAAAAGGCCGTGGCCGCGAGCAGCACCAGCGCCCCGGTCGCGATCAATGCGAACAGCCCGAGCAGCCCGGCACGCAGGCCACGAAACGCGAGCGGGTCGAGCCGTTCGGACAGCGCCGGCGGCAGCCCGCAGCGGCGCAGCACCCCACCGGTCGCGGCGAGCCCGGCGAACACCCCGGGCGCCACCGCGGCCAGCGCCGGGTTCGCCCGCACCGGCTCGCCCAGCGAAAACAGGCCGATCACCAGGCCGAACAGCAGGTGCGCACCGGTGATCACGGCGATCACCGGGATCGCCTGCCGTGGGCTTCGGCAGCCGAGCCGCTGTGCCGCGCCGGACGCCGTCCTGGCCACCAGCAGCAGTACCGCGATCGTCGGCAGCAGCGGCAGCACACCGAGTGGGTGGCCGCCGATACCGAGCTGGACCTGGTAGGCGGCCAGCCAGCCCGGACCGGCCGAGAGCAGCACCCCGCCGGTCGAGAACTCGGTGCGTTCCGAGGTCAGCGCGATGAGCGCGAGCAGGGTCGCGACCACGGCGTAGCCGGTGACGAGCGGGCCGAAGGCGGCCGCGAGCAGCACCCGCGGCCGGGCCGCCGTCGCCGGGTCCGGGGTGTCTTCCACCGGCTCGTCGCCCGAGGGGCGATCGGGTCTGGTGAGCACCTGCATGCCGCTGACCATGACATCCGCGCTCGTCCGTCCGGGTGAGGCACGCCGCCCGGCGGGCGTGGCGCGGCCAACCCCCACCCGGTCGTGGGAGCCCGGGGATGAAAAACACCCGCTGTGACACGGAGAGTCACAGCGGGTGCCGGAAGTGCGTGGGGATCAGCTCTGCTGACCGAATCCGCCGGGCGGCGTACCCGTCTTGCCCGGTTCGGCGGGCGGCTGCTGGAAGAACTGGCCCTGCTGCGGCGCGTACGTGGTGGCCTGCTGCCCAGGCGACGGCGGGGCGGGCGGCGGCTGCGGCGTCTGGTACTGGCTCGTCGGTCCCGGCTGCGCCCCAGGCTGACCCGGCTGCCCGGGCTGACCCGGCTGTGCCGCATGCTGGCCCGGCTGCGGCGACGACTGGTACGGCTGGGCGTAGGGCTGCTGGTACTGCGGCACGTTCGGCACCGCGGGCTTGGGCGGCGGCGGCTTCAGCACGCCGTAGTCCATCAGCAACGCGCCCACCGAAACCAGCATCTGCACGACGCCCAGCACGAGGATCACGACCACGATGCCCGGCGTGCTCCGTTCGGCGATCACCGTGTCCAGCGCGCCGAGCGCACCGAGCACGCTGAACAGCGTGGCGAACGGCAGCACCTTCGGCGCCTTCGGGAGCAAGGCCAGCCCGGACAGCAGACCGCCGGTGAGCAGGAAGACGGTGTCCTGGCCGACGTCACCGGCCTCGTCGGAGAAGCCGATGAAGTACTGCACCAGCCCGAGCACGGCCACCCCGAGCGACAGCAGCATCGGGAGGTTCTCCGGCGCCACCGGGGTGGGCGCGGACGGCGGCCCCTGCGCGGGCTGCGGCTGGGGGAACCCGCCCGGCGGGGGCGGTCCCTGGGGCGGCTGCCCGCCACCCTGCTGGGGGTAGCCAGGCCCGCCGCTGGGGAAGGTCATCGGAAACACTCCTGTCGTTCGACCGGCAACAACTGGGGACGCGCGGCCTCCGGACACAGTGCACCAGCCGCTGGCACGGAACGCTAGCGCATCCGCGGCGACGCGTCCGCGCCGTTGGACGCATGGCTCGCCTGATCGGTTGCCAGCAGCTACGGCGAAGGCCGGGCACCATCCGGTACCCGGCCTTCGCCGATCACGTCGCCGCAGGTCAGCCGAGGCTGTTGTACAGCTCACGCGCGAGCACGGCGGTCTCGCTCGGGGTCTTGCCGACCTTCACGCCGGCGGCCTCCAGGGCCTCCTTCTTCGCGGCGGCCGTGCCGGACGAGCCGGACACGATGGCGCCCGCGTGGCCCATCGTCTTGCCCTCGGGCGCGGTGAAGCCCGCGACGTAGCCGACGACCGGCTTGGTCACGTTCTCCTTGATGTAGGCCGCGGCCCGCTCCTCGGCGTCGCCGCCGATCTCACCGATCATCACGATGACCGAGGTGTCGGCGTCCTTCTCGAACGCTTCGAGGGCGTCGATGTGGGTGGTGCCGATGACCGGGTCACCGCCGATGCCGACCGCGGTGGAGAAGCCGATGTCGCGCAGCTCGTACATCATCTGGTAGGTCAGCGTGCCCGACTTGGACACCAGGCCGATCCCGCCCGGACCGGTGATGTCGGCCGGGATGATGCCCGCGTTGGACTTGCCCGGGCTGATCACGCCGGGGCAGTTCGGCCCGATGATCCGGGTCTTGCCGCCCTTGGCGACCGCGTGCGCCCAGAAGTAGGCCGAGTCGTGCACCGGGATGCCCTCGGTGATGACCACGGCCAGCGGGATCTCGGCGTCGATCGCCTCGACGACCGCGTCCTTGGCGAACTTCGGCGGCACGAAGATGACCGACACGTCGGCGCCGGTCTCCTTCATGGCCTCCTCGACCGTGCCGAACACGGTGAGGTCCTTGCCCTCGATGGTGACCGTCTGGCCGGCCTTGCGGGCGTTCACGCCGCCCACGATGTTCGTGCCGGACTTCAGCATCTTGGTCGCGTGCTTGGTGCCCTCGGAGCCGGTGAGCCCCTGGACGATGACCTTGCTGTTCTCGTTGATGAGGATCGACATCTCACGCACCTGCCGCGGCGAGCTCGGCAGCCTTGTCGGCCGCGTTGTCCATTGTGTCCACCACGGTGACCAGCGGGTGGTTCGCGTCGGCCAGGATCCGGCGACCCTCGACGACGTTGTTGCCGTCCAGGCGGACGACCAGCGGCTTGGTGGCCTCGTCGCCCAGGATCTTCAGGGCCTCGACGATGCCGTTGGCGACCGCGTCGCACGCGGTGATGCCACCGAAGACGTTGACGAAGACGCTCTTCACGTCGGTGTCGTTGAGGATGACGTCCAGCCCGGCCGCCATCACCTCGGCCGAGGCGCCCCCGCCGATGTCGAGAAAGTTCGCCGGCTTCACGCCGCCGTGCCGCTCGCCCGCGTAGGCCACGACGTCCAAAGTGGACATCACGAGGCCCGCGCCGTTGCCGATGATGCCGACCTCGCCCTCGAGCTTGACGTAGTTGAGGTTCTTGGCCTTGGCCTTCGCTTCGAGCGGGTTCTCGGCCTGCTTGTCGACGAGCTCCTCGTGCGCCGGGTGGCGGAAGGCGGCGTTCTCGTCGAGGGTGACCTTGCCGTCGAGGGCGATGATCTTGTCCTGCGGGTCCCGGACCAGCGGGTTGACCTCGACCAGGGTGGCGTCCTCGGAGACGAAGGTCTCCCAGAGCTTCACCACGACGTCGGCGGCCTCGTCGATGATCTCGGCCGGGAAGTTGCCCGCCTTCAGGATCTCGAGCGCCTTCGCCTTGTCCACGCCGGTGATCGCGTCGACCGGGATCCTGGCCAGTGCGTCGGGGCGCTCGACGGCGAGCTGCTCGATCTCCATGCCGCCCTCGGACGACGCCATCGCCAGGAAGGTGCGGTTGGCGCGGTCGAGCAGGAAGGAGAAGTAGTACTCGGACGCGATGTCCGAGGCTTCGGCCACGAGCACGCGGCGCGTGACGTGTCCCTTGATGTCGAGGCCGAGGATGGCTTCCGCCTTCTCCTTCGCCTCGTCGGGGGTCTGGGCCAGCTTGACGCCGCCCGCCTTGCCCCGGCCGCCGACCTTCACCTGCGCCTTGACGACGACCTGGGTGCCGATCTGCTCCGCGGCGGCCTTGGCTTCTTCGGGGGTGCTAGCCACCGAGCCCGGCAGAACCGGTACTCCGTGGGCGGCGAAGAGATCCCTCGCCTGGTACTCGTAGAGGTCCACTACTCCAGTCTCCTGACGACACGCCACTGTGGTGGTCCGCTGACGGACCGCGCTGTCGGACCAGTCGAGGTTAGCGACCTGGGCAGACGCAGGGGACGCCGCACCTGGTGAAGTCGGTCACCGTAGGCGGTCAGAGGGTGTGCCGGGGGTGTGAGTCCGCCCACCGAAGCCCGTTTCCGCCACTCTTTCGAGCGTCATTCGGCGCTTTTCGCACCGGCGGCCGCGGTCACCGCGGCGACCGCAGCGGCCACGGCCGCACCGAGACCGAGCCAGAAGCCGAGCCCCGGCCGTGCACCGTCGATTGTGGAACCGACGAGCGGTAGCTCGACAACGTGCAAGGCGAGCAGCAACGCTCCCCCGACGTACGCGACCGCGGCCGCGCCGGGGCGGGAACGTACACCGAGCGCGAGCACGCCGAGGACTACGAGCAGCGTGGTGAGCAAGCCCCACGAGGGGGTGTCGAAGTCGGACCACAGGCCGGGCGTTGGGTAACCGGGCGCGGTGAATACCGGCATACCGAACGAACCGACGGCGAGCACCGCCGCGACCGCTGCTGGCACAAGTACCGGAGAACGCGGGCCTTCCGTGCCAACGTCGTCACGTTCCACAACGCCGGTGATGACTGCAGAAAGTGCGGTAAGCCCGGCCAACCCGAGCGCGACAGCAGTGAACACCGCGCCCAGGCCGAGGTGATAGCTGATCGCACCACCCAGCCCACCGAGCCCCGTCGCTTCCGAGGCCGTGATGGCAGTACTGAGCACAGCTGTCCCAGCGAGCACCACACCTGCCCACACCACGGCGAGCAACCCGCGTGCCGCAGGCGCGGTACGGCGGACGAGTACGAACGGAACCGGCAGCACCACGACGATCGCCGCGGCGAACAGCTGCCACCGCGCGGGACTTTCGGTGGCCGTACCAAGCTGAGGAGCAAGGGCGCCGATGGCTGCGGCCACTGCGGTCAACAACGCGAGCAACGCGGTTAGGCTGCGCCACAACGTCAGGCTGGGAACTCGGGCCTCGCCGGCGAGATCCGCGCCTTCTGCCTTCGCTTCCTGAGGAGTCGTGAGTGGAGCAAGGATCAGCACGAGCACTGTCGGCGCGAGAGCCAGGTACGCGCCTGTCGACACCTGAAGCCCGTTCACGACGAGCCCTGCCACCAATCCGGGTAGCGCCACAGCGAACACTGCGGCTGCCACTCCGCCGAGCGTCCCGCGCGCCACACCGTCAGACGCCGCGGACAACCCGAGTACCGCTGCGATCGGCAGCGCCCCCGCGAGAAGCAAGTAACCGACGAGGGCGACCCCAGGCCCTTCGAAAGCGGACCGAGCAAGCAGGAACGGATCGTCGGACAGCACCGGAGTCATCAACAACCCGACTGCCGCGACCACCGTGAGCAACGGGACCACCAGCCGCCACCGCCGCTGCCCTGGGTCACTGCCTGCGGACTCGTTGAGCTCACGCGCCACGCGGGCCGCCACCAGCCCCGCGGCCAACGTCAGCAGGTGTCCCGCCACCAGCAGCCAGAACCCCGCACCGACCGCACTGCGATCCAGCAGCCGATCCGGGAGATACAGCTCGGGACGGACCGTTTTGGCCCCGTTGACCAGGAACTGCCCGTCGAGCACCAGCCGCCCGGGCGCGAAGGCGGCAAGCCCGGCGATCAACCCCGCCGCGAGCCCGTGCCGTCCACTACCGACCGCCGCGACGACCACCCCCGCCGGCACCACCGCGAGCAGCACGAGCAGCGGCCACGAAAGGAACCCAGCCCCCGCATCCGGCGAAACGGGCACGACCGCACCCGCCGCCAACGCGATCGCCCCGGCCACTACCAGCCCCGTCGACACCCGCAATGCGGGCGAGGCCTTCTGCCGCCCCCATTCGAACCCCGCCACGGTGGGGGCCGACGGTGTTTCCGCCTGACGGGACCGAGGGCCGCCGACTCGGGCCGGCTTCGCGGCCTGCTTCACTCCGCGGGGGTGCGTCGGCCGTGGCTCGCGTGCTTTGGAGGCTTCGGCGAACTCGCCAGCCGCATCACTCTCCGGCTCATCGGCCGACGACGAACCGAGCGCTTGTGCAGGCGCGTCGGCCGAGCGGCCACTTCGGACAGTCGGCGCACGGTCGGCGTCCACGGGTTCGCGGCCAGGTCGATCCGCCGCGCGACGGGCTCGGGCGCGGGCGGCGGCTTTGCGCTCGGCCAAGCTGGGCCGCTGCGCTCCCGGGCGCGGTGCCGGGTCGCCGGCAGGGGGCTCGTTGGTCGGCGGAGTCATTGATGGCGACGCTAGCAAGGACTGCCGCGTCTGGACCGCACGAGCCGGACGCGCCAAGAAATTCACCCGGCGAGTGAACCTCCACGCCCTCTCGGCCGTCTAGCCGAGCAGAGACGGGGAATTTCTCCACCGAACCGCGTAAGGGCCACCGCACGCGACCGTCTCACCCGCAGAAGCCAGTCCCGTGGGACGGACTGGTGACCGCCGGGGACAACTGAAAATGGGCACGACCGGGAATACCAGGGGACAAACCGGACGATGCCGGTCCACGGGGCGGACCGGATGGGACATCGACCGGCAGCCGACCGCGCGGAGATCGACCAGGCCACGCGGACCGGCGTCCGGAAACCACGGGGGCGGACCGGACACCACGGGTCGGAACCGGGATCGAACAGGAAGTGCCGCCGGCAGCGGGATCAGCCGGCAGTACCGGGGAAACGCCAGAGAACCCACCCATCAGCCGACCAGCGAAGCGGGCGGATGGGTGGGCGATGGGTCTGGGTGACTGCCCAGCCGAGGTCGGCCAGGCAGCGGCGCGAAGACGCCGACAGCGGTCGCCACATCGATCAGCTTGGCGAAAATCAGCTTGTCGACAAAGATTGCAGCCGGGCACCCTGCCCGCCGAACGCTCTGCACAGCAGAAGCAAAGCGACTTCGCACGGCGCGACGATCCACCTCATGACGCGAGGTGACTGAGTGATGCACCTCGCGCGTCTCGAATGAGCGGTGTAACCGAGTAGCACACCTTGAGCGGCATGACCTCGCCCAATCGACCCTTCGCCCAGCCGGACAACGCGACACTGCGCGACCTCGATCAGACCCAGGTCACCGGAGGCACAGGACGCGGAAGCCGAGGCCCGAGAGCACCACAGGGAAGTGAGCGGCGTCACAGCAAAGTCTCGAGAGTCGCTCAGCGCTCCGGCGCCAGCGGTTATTTCACCAGCCAGAGTGGATCCGGACTGGAGATTCCGACATAACAGGCAGACCACACCGGCCTGATCGCCTCAATGCCTGTAAGCAAGGTCACAACTTTTGGCGTAGTACCCGCTTAACTTTGGGTAGTTCCACCAGCTAGGCGACAGACGGCGACCACTCGTTCAGCCGAAACCGGGAAGGCATCTTGCCGACAGCGGCGCCGTTTCGTTACTGTCCTCCGGTCCCCATTACAGTCAGGTCACGAAGCGGTACGCCGGGTACGACCACCCCCGAGGTCGGCCCACGGGTTCCCCCGACCCGAGTCCGCTTCCCACCGGCTCCCCGACGATGGAAGGCTCTGTCTTGGCTTCACACCGCTCCCCCGGCGGCCAAGCCCCTTCCCCGGCGCTGAAGGACGCACTGGACGGTGCGGTCATCCGCGTGCGGGGACAGCACCGCATTTCTCCGCCTTCGTCCGCGCTTCGCGGGCGGGTCGTGGTCGCAGCCGTTGCGGCAGGCGCGTTCGCCGCTGCCGCCGCAGGGCAGACCTTCAAGACGACCACCAGCCCCGACTCGGACGCCGCGGCCACGCCGCTGGCCAACGCGCAGGACGCGAGCGCCTCGTTCAGCATCGGCAGCGCAGGTTCCGGGGGAGCGCCCGAGCTGCTGCCCGCCGGTCACTCGACGAACGCCGCTGACGAAGCCGCGAAGATGACCGACAGCGCCAAGATCACCGAGGCCCGGGAGAAGGCCGAGGCGGCCGAAGCCCACCGAGCCGCCCAAGAGGCCTCCCGCCCGAAGACCTGCATGCCCGCGAACGGGACGTTCACCTCCGGTTTCGGCGCCCGTTGGGGCACCAGCCACCTCGGCATCGACATCGCGAACTCGATCGGCACGCCGATCTACGCCGCCTCTGACGCGACCGTGATCTCGGCCGGCCCGGCCAGCGGCTTCGGCCTGTGGGTCCGGCTCCAGCTCGACGACGGCACGATCCAGGTCTACGGCCACATGGACAGCTTCTCGGTCCGCGAAGGCCAGAAGGTCAAGTGCGGCGAGCAGATCGCCAAGATCGGCCAGCGCGGCGAGAGCACCGGTCCGCACCTGCACTTCGAGGTGTGGCAGAACGGCACCAAGAAGATCGACCCCCGCCCGTGGCTCGCCGCCCGTGGCGTGAGCATCTGATCCTTCGCGGTAACACCTGACCGGCCAGGCAAGGCCGACCCACACACCGAGACCATCCGGGCATCCGGGCATCCGGGCATCCGGGCATCCGGGCATCCGGGCATCCGGGCATCCGGGCATCCGGGCATCCGGGCATCCGGGCATCCGGGCATCCGGGCATCCGGGCGGATGGTCACCGCGTCACCGCATTACGTCAATGCATCACCTTCCTCGCATGAAAGTCTCCGGACGGCAAAGGACACCCCATCTCCCGAGACCACGGGCACCAACTCCGGCTTAGCAGTCGCCAGCAGCGGCGAACTGATTCCAGGCGCTGATCGCCACGCTCCCGCTCGATCGGGAAGATCCGAGCCCAAGGGGATCAAGAAACCCGGAAATCCGCCCTACGACACGTTCCAAGCGCATCCCAACGGGAAGGCCGCTCACGGATCCGCGGCCGGCGAACGACGGATGAAGTACGCCACCGCCACCTGCCACACCGTGCACATCCCCGGTCGCCGGCGGGTCGGCAGCCACCCGAACCACCGCCGCCAGCCGACCCCGGCCCGAGCGCACACCACGCACCGGCCGTCCGCGCCCAAGGCGTGCTGTTTCAGCAGCACCCGCCACGCCGCAGCCAGCCGCGCGATCTCACCCGGCACCGCCCCGACTCCGGTGGCCCCTGCCCCGACGCCGGCCACCCTCGGTTTCGCCGTCCCCACGACGCCCCGCAGGTACTCGTGTACCCCGGCGGCGAACAAGCCAAACAGAACCGCGTCCATCCCTGCCCCTCCCCGAGCACTGTCCGAACGAATCGAACCTCTGTTCGAAACAGTACCGTGAGGGACCGACAGAATCGGCCGAGATCACCCGACCCAGTGAACGAAGAACCGGCGAACGGCGAGTCCGCTCAGAGTTTCACCATCGGCACGCTGCCGATCAGCATCAGCCGGACCTTGCCGGAAGCGCCGAAGTCGATGGTGGCGGTGGCCCGCGGACCGACGCCGTCGCAGGAGATCACCGTGCCCAGCCCGTACTTGTCGTGGCTGACCCGGTCGCCGACGTCCAGCTTCAGCGCCACGGTGTCCTTCCACGCCTTGCCGAACGGCGAGCCGGACGAAGCAGAGGAGGACGACCGCCGCCCCCATGTGGTCGCAGCACGCGGGCCGGAAGAAGCACCACCGGAAGACGAGCCGAAGTTGCCGAAGCCCGGTGAAGACGGTTCGAGACGACGCCAGTCGACCAGATCCGGCGGCAGCTCGTCGAGGAACCGCGAAGCCGGGTTCATCTGCGGCTGCCCCCAAGCCGACCGCACGAGCGCACGCGAAACGTACAGCCGCTGACGCGCCCGCGTGATCGCCACGTACGCCAGCCGCCGCTCCTCCGCCAGCTCAGCCGGATCACCGAGCGCGCGCAGATGCGGGAAGACGCCGTCCTCCCAGCCGGTGCAGAACACCACCGGGTACTCCAGGCCCTTAGCGGTGTGCACGGTCATCAACGTGACCACACCCGCGCCGCCGTCGCCTTCTTCGCCACCGTCCGGCGAAGGGATCGAATCCGCGTCTGCCACCAGCGAAACGCGCTCCAGGAACGCCGGCAGCGAACCAGGCGCGGGTACCCCGTCGTCAACGACCAGCTCCGCGTTCTCGTCCTGAATGACTTCCGCGGTGAACTCGGCGAACTCGCGCGCCACCGTGACCAGTTCGGTGAGGTTCTCGACCCGCGAAGCGTCCTGCGGGTCGTCGGACTCTTCCAGCTCTGCGCGGTAACCCGTGCGCTCCAGCACTGCTTCGAGTACGTCGTGTACCTCAGCGCCAGAAGACGTCGTCTCGCGAAGGTCGTCGAGGAGCGTCACGAACCCGGTAATCGCCTTCGCCGAGCGCGGGTTCAACAGCGCCACCTTGCCGTCGACAGCGTCGCGCAGCGCGGCCCAGAACGAGATCCGCTCCCGCTCCGCGTGCGTCGCGACCACAGCCTCCGCCCGGTCACCGATACCTCGCTTCGGCACGTTGAGGATGCGCCGGAGCGAGACAGTGTCCTCTGGGTTCGCCAGTACGCGCAGGTACGCGATCATGTCGCGCACTTCGCGCCGCTCGTAGAACCGCACGCCGCCAACGACCTTGTACGGCAGGCCAAGGCGGATGAAGATCTCTTCGAACACGCGCGACTGGTTGTTGGTGCGGTAGAACACCGCGACGTCGGAGTAGTCGGCAGCGCCTTGCTCCGCGAGCGCGTCGATCTCGCCCGCGACGAAGGCGGCCTCGTCGTGATCGTTGTCCGACACGTAGCCGACGATCTTCTCGCCGTCGCCGGAGTCGGTCCACAACCGCTTCGCGCGACGGTTGGGGTTGCGCTCGATCACCGCGTTGGCCGCGGACAGGATCGTCTGCGTGGACCGGTAATTCTGCTCCAGCAGAATCGTGTGGGCGTTGGGGAAATCCCGTTCGAATTCCTCGATGTTGCGCAGGGTCGCCCCACGGAACGCGTAGATGGACTGGTCCGCATCCCCCACCACACACAGCTCGGCCGGGTCGATGCCGGTGTCCGTGGCCTCGGTACCGGCGAGCTCACGCACCAGCGTGTACTGGGCGTGGTTCGTGTCCTGGTACTCGTCGACCAGGATGTGCCGGAACCGGCGCCGGTAGTACTCCGCGACCGCCGGGAACACCTGCAGCAGCGAGACCGTGCGCATGATCAGATCGTCGAAGTCGAACGCGTTGGCCGCTTCGAGCCGGCGCTGGTACTCCGCGTACACCTCGGCGACGCGACGTTCGAGATCGTTGCCCGCGTTCGACGCCGCCGTCTCCGGATCGGCCAGCTCGTTCTTCAGGTTCGAAATGTGCACCGCAAGCGTGCGCGCGGCGTACTTCTTCGGGTCGATGTCGAGATCGCGCGCGACGAGCGTGATGAGCCGCTTCGTGTCGTCGGAGTCGTAGATGGAGAAATTCGACGACATGTCCAGCGTCTTCGCTTCGCGGCGCAGGATGCGTACGCACATCGAGTGGAACGTGGACACCCACATCGCGTTGGCTCGGCGGCCGACGAGCGAAGAGACGCGCTCGCGCATCTCCGCGGCCGCCTTGTTGGTGAACGTGATCGCCATGATCTCGCCGGGATGCACATGACGCTGCCCAAGCAGGTACGCGATCCGCCGCGTGAGCACCCGGGTCTTGCCCGAGCCCGCGCCGGCGACGACCAGCAGCGGACCGCCGGCGTGCGTCACCGCCTCGCGTTGCGCGGGGTTGAGGTCCTCGAGCAGGTCGTCGGCGCCGGGCCGGGCAGGCGCGGGCTGGTTTGCGGGGAGATCGAAGAGGGTGTCCATCGCCTGTCCACGCTACCCCCGGGGTACGACAGGTGTTCGACTGGCGCGACGGCGGGTTGCGCTTTCCGACGTACGCGCGTTTGTCGCCTCGTACCCGACGCGCAGACCCCTTCGCGCGCGGAGCATCGAAGGTATGGACGACAAGATCCCCGCCCGGTTGAGGGCTTCCGACAGCGACCGAGAACGCGTCGCCGAGACTATCCAGTCCGCCGGCTCCGACGGACGGCTCACGCTCGAAGAGGTGGAAGACCGGCTCAACACTGTCTACGCCACCCGTTACATCGACGAGCTCGGCGCGCTCACCGCCGACCTCCCCCAGCCGGAGCGGCCACGGCCAGGACGTTCCGGCTGGCCGCTCACCCGTGCCGCACTGCGCGAGCATCCCGCGCTCCGCGTGCATCTCGGCGTGGTGGCGGTGCTCGTCACCCTGCTGATCGTGCGGTGGGCGGTGGGCGGGGCCGGCTTCTTCTGGCCGGTGATGCCGGCGTTCTGGCTGTTCGTCAGCCTTCTCGCGCACGCCCGCATCCGCGCGTTCCGGGCAAGGCCGGGCTCGCCTGTGCCATACTGACCGGGTGTGGCACAGCAGTGAGCGATTTTTCTACGGGACCCGGACTCCGGCTCCCGTGATCGCGTAGTGCCCCACCCGCCATCACCCGCAGCCCCGGAGTCCACGGACCCGGGGCTTTCGCCGTCCCAGGGGCCACTGGGAATCCGGACTTCAGAGAGGTCCCGATGAACGCGCAGACGCAGAACGCCGACGGACAGCCCGCCGAGCACACCACCGCAGGCGAGGACATCTCCTCGCTCCGCACCGAGATCGACTGGCTCGACAAGGAAATCCTCCGGCTCGTGAAACGCCGCGTGGAGGTGTCCAAGACGATCGGCGCCGCGCGGATGGCCGCCGGTGGCACGCGGATCGTCTACAACCGCGAGATGGACGTGCTCGCGCGCTACCGCGAACTGGGACCGGAGGGCCGGCAGCTGGCGATGGCCCTGCTCAACCTCGGCCGGGGCAGGCTCGGCCGGTGAGTAGGCGGGTATATCGGGGACATCCCCGATCCACCCGCCGCGAAAACAGGGCAGAATGGACACATGATTAACCTCATCGCCGTCATCATCGCGATCGCGAGCGTGCTGGCCGCCCTCGGGCACGCCGGCTACCTCGCGATGCTCGGCAGCGCGGCGGGCAAACGGGCCGGTGGGGCACCGGTCGCGCAGTACGTGCGCAGCCGGTGGGCGATTGCCGGCGGGACCACGGCTGCCTCGTTGCTCGCCTGGCTGCTCACGTCCGGCGGGACGGTGTCGGACGTCTTCGCCATCATCATTGCCGTGGGTAGCGGTGCGGTGGCGACGAAGGCCCTCCAGTCGACCCAGGCGAAGTACCGCAGCGGCGGCTGAATCCCAGCGAACTGGGAAAACAGTGCGGAGTGCACTGCGGTAAGTGATGCCCTGACCATCCCGGGGAACCCAACAGAGTGAAATCGGTGCAAGGTGCAGGTTGGGTGAAGACTTTCGCCGAGCGGCTTCCTAGTGTGGCACGGGTGAGAACCCTGGCGTCTGTGCCGGGCCAGGCCCGGAAGACGCGCGGGAGCTGCGGCGCCGCGTGTCTGTCGCCGTATGCGCGTGCAGATGCTCGGGAGTTCTCGCGTGTGGACGCCTTCTCGCGGGTAGCTGCCAAGGACACCGTCCGCCGGTCTGCTCCGTTCGGGTTGACCGGCCCGGCCGCGTCGTCACGTCCACACCGTGGAGGGGTCGGACGGGCATGACGGGTAACACGGTGGGCGGAGCGCGACGCGCGAACCGCCCGGACGCGATCACGGATGCCGAGGTCACGGTTCCGGGCAGGCATCGGGTCCGCGGCGACGGGACGTGGACACCCGTGGTGCCGCCGCGTGCGGCCGGGCACCATCGGCACCGTACCGGCGGATCAATCCCCGGCGGCGAGCCCAAGGTCCGCACCGGCTCCCCCAGCGACGCCACTTCGGGCAGCACGCCCGAACCGTTCCCCCGCAACGCATCCGGCGACTCGCCCCCCGGCAGCGCACCCGTCGGCTCCTTCCCCGGCACGACCGCCGGAGTCCCGCTCCCGGGCGAGACACGAGGCAGCTCAGGGTGGGTGGACACGCAGGTCGCGGCCGCGCGGGCCCGCTCGACGCTGGACGCGAAAGCGCAATTCGCCCCGGAGCCCGCGGGATTCCCCCCGGCGACCGGTGGTTCCCGGCAGCCGAGCCCGTCGTTCGGCGCGGCACCGCGCGGCTCTCGGGTCGCCGAGACGCCGGACGACATCCGGATCGCCGCACCGCGAACCGGCTCACCGTCCCTGTCGGGCCCGCGCAAGCAAGCCGACGCTCGAACAGTCCCGCGCACGGCCGAACCGCGGGCAGCCGTACCAAGCCCGAGCGACCCGCAACGAAGCCGTGCGACGCCCGGTTCCGGCACACCTGCGAGGCCGGACGAGGGACACACATCGTTTCCCGCCGCACGAGGCACGTTGCCCGACGTGGGATTGCCGCAGCCGTCCCGGAAGACCCGGAGCCGGGTCGAACTCGGCGGAGCCGAGCCGCGGCAGGTCTCCGGGGCGTTGCCGGTGCCCGAGGAGCATCGGGCGTTCGCGCCCCCGGGACGGGGGCTTCCGCAGCCGACCGGACAGGCTCCGCGCAGCAGGCGTCACCAAGTCGAGACGACCACGGTGGACCGCGCGCCCGCCGAGCCGGAAGAGACCCCGGAGAATCCGGAAACGGACCCGGAACCGCCCAAGCGACAGCGGGTTTCGCTGTGCACGGCCGGAGCCGCCGGCGCAATGCGGCAGGAACCGGAAGAAGACAGCGAGATACGGGTCTACGCCGCACCGGTGTTCGACGGGCTGGGGAATTTCGACCTCGGTTCGGTGCCCGCGTCGGTCACCCCGCCCAAAACGTGGCGCAAGGCGGCGTGGTTCGCCACCGGTGCGTCCGGGGCGGTGGTCGTCGGGCTTCTGTTCGCCGGCACCTTCCTCGTCGGCGGACCGGCCACCACCACCGATGCGCTCGGCGGCGGCTGGCCGGGACGGCAGAACGGCGGCAGCCCCGACCTCAGTGCCCTGCTCCCCTCCGACGGGCCGCACGGCGGGTCGGCCGCGGACACCCCGGAACGGCACACCGGCGAAGCCACTCCCGACGACGCCCCCGCGGATCAGGCGAGCGGCACCACCCCGGGCACGCGCTCCGGCACCGGCATCACCACGGGCGCCGGCGCGACCACCGACACCGGCTCGTCCTCCGCCGGCACGCCGACCAGTGGCTCGACCTCGCCGACGCCCTCCACCGCGCCGTCCTCGTCCAGTGAGCCGCAGAAGCCGCCGGTCACGCCCGCCGTGCGAGAGACCACGCCGTCGATCTACTACGCGAGCCACAACACCAAGAAGATGGGCGACAACTCCGAGAAGTTCTTCAACAACGTCACCACGAACCCGTCCGAAGCGTCGTCGGTGACTTCCGGGAATCTTCAGCAGCAGGGCTCGCAGGCCCTGCGCAAGCGCTACGCCGATGTGGCGTATTTCGAGGTGAAGAAGGTCACCATCGACCCGGACCACAACACGACGGTGAACACCGTCGAAGTGACCCACGACGACGGCCGCAAGTCCACTGAGCAGCAGACTCTCACCTTCGACGACACCGGCAAGATCACCGACGACGGTAAGTGAATCCCGGTCCATCGCTCGCGGCCGGTCCGGCGTTTCACCTGCTCTTGCCAATGCACGTGCGGTGCGGTGAGCGGTTTCCCCTGGTCCTGATGGGTGACATAAGGTGCCGCTCGTCGTACGACGGAGACATTCCGGCGACTGGCTCTGGCGGCTACGGGGCCTCCCGGGGTTACCTGACCACGACAGATCCGGCGCCGACCACGAATCGGCCGTCCGGGTCAACGGGATAACCCGAACGGGCGTATCCCGCCCCGAAACCCCAGAGCAAGGACTTTCCCCGTGCTTGAACGGCAGCGCACCCGGCGCGAGCTCGACGCGGTCCGCGTCGAGGACGTGGTCCCGCCGGAGCTGCTCGAGGACGTCGACCAGGCCGGCCGCGAGTACCTCGAGCAGGTGTTCCGCGAACCACAGAAGTACCTGCCGCCCCGATCGCGCCGGACGTCCGACGCCCGCGCCGAGGAACCCGCCGAGCAGCCCGAGAGCCCACTCGCGCGGCGCGCGAAGCTGGCCGGTCTCGTCGGTGCCGGCGCGATGGTCGCCGGAGCAGTGGTCACGGCGGCGCTGCTCGGCGGACCACCACCGGCTCCGAACCCGGCGGAGGACACGGCCGTGCCCACCGGGTTCAACGGGTCCGCCGCGCTCGGCGGCAAGCCGTCCCCCGTGCCCACCCCGCGGCTGCACCGTTCCGGCAGCACCTCCCTCGGGCACCAGCAGAGCAGCCCAGCCGCGACGGCCACGCCCCCGCTGCCCGCACCCGGCACCAAGGCACCGCGAACCAGCCCTGTACCCACCCCGAGCAGCAGCTCGGCGCCGGCCACGCCGGGGACCACGGCCGCCCCGGCCGATCCGGTGAAGCTCTCCGCCGTGCGCAAGTTCTACTCCACGATCGACCGCAGCCCGGACGACGCACTGGCCCTGCTCACCCCGAAGGCCGCCGCCGGGGAGACCACCCGGCTGGTCCGCGCGTGGAGCGAGGCCGAGGCGATCGACGTGCAGGAGGTGCGCGTCCAGGACGACGGATCGGTGTTCGCCGCGGTGCTCGTGCACCAGGTCGACGGGACGCTGGTCCGGGTCACCCAGTTGTTCGATGTCCTCGAGCAGGATGTGATCTCCCAGGCCCAGCTGCTGTCCGCAGCGTACGCCTGACCTGCGCCGAGACCGTTCCGACGGACCGGTCGGAGTGTGCCGGGTGCATGTGCGCAGAGTGAACGCCTAGCCTTGTCACGGGCCGGTCTCGGTAAACTGCGCACGCGGCCCAACTCCGGTGCCTACGCTCCGGTGCGACGGCGGGTCCGTGCCCGTTGTGCGAAGTCGGAGCCCCAAAGGGAGGTCGCGTGAGCGACGAGGGTCGTCTGGTCGCCGGCCGGTACCGCGTGGCCGGGAAAATCGGCGCAGGCGCGATGGGGGCCGTATGGCAGGCCCACGACGAGATACTCGGCCGCACGGTCGCCATCAAGCAGCTGCTGCTCCAGCCGGGTCTCGACCGGCACGAGGCGGAGGACGCCCGGCAGCGCACCATGCGCGAGGGCCGGATCGCCGCCCGCCTGCACCACCCGAACGCGATCACCGTGTTCGACGTGGTCACCGACGACAACGGCCAGCCCTGCCTGATCATGGAGTACCTCGCGTCCACCAGCCTGGCGCAGGTCCTGCAGGAGCACAGCACGCTGCCACCGCTGGAGGTCGCCCGGATCGGCGCGCAGGTGGCCGCGGCGCTGCGCGAGGCGCACGCGGTCGGCATCGTGCACCGCGACATCAAGCCGGGCAACATCCTGCTCGCCGAGAACGGCACGGTGAAGATCACCGACTTCGGCATCTCGCGGGCCAAGGACGACGTCACGGTCACCAAGACCGGGATGATCGCCGGCACGCCGGCCTATCTGGCACCCGAGGTGGCCATCGGCCACGACCCGGGCCCGGAGTCGGACGTGTTCTCGCTCGGCTCCACGCTGTACGCCGCGTGTGAGGGCCAGCCGCCGTTCGGGCTGTCGGAGAACACCCTGAGCCTGCTGCACGCGGTCGCCGCCGGGCAGATCATCCCGCCCCGGCGGTCCGGTCCGATGGCCAGTGTGCTCGCCGTGCTGCTGCATCCGGAGACCCAGTACCGGCCGACCGCCGAGGAGTGTGAGGAGTTGCTCGCCGCGGTCGCCCGCGGGGAGACCCCGCTCGGCGGACCGGCGGACGGGACCGTGGTCGCGCCGTCGTCCGGTGGGCCTGGCGGGGCCGGTGTGCTCGGCGCGGCCGCCGCGGGTGCGGTGGCCGGCGGGCTGGCCGGCGCCGCGGCCGGTCGGCTCTTCGACGACCAGCCCCACTCCGGCACCCTGGGCGGCTCCGCCGCGCCCCAGCAGTACTACCAGGACGACTACTCGCCCGCGTCCGGCTACCCCGAACACGACTACGACGGGTACGGCTACCCGCAGGACGAGTACGCCCAGGACCCGTACCAGCAGCAGACCCAGGCCTACGCCGCCGAGCCCGGTCGCGGTGGCATGGACGCCACCAAGGCCGTGCCGCTCGGATACGAGGACGATCCGTACCACGACGAGCCGCCGCCCCCGACAAGGGCGCAGACCGGCCCGGAGGACGAGCAGGACGAAGAGCGCTCCGGGGCCTGGAAGAAACCGGCACTGATCGGCGGTGTGGTGGTGGTCGCGCTGGTCGGGCTCGGCGTGTGGCTGCTCAGCCCGAACAACCCTCCGGACGCCTCCAACCAGCCTGCTCCGGTGGCTACTTCGTCGGCCGTCACGACGACCTCGGAATCGGTACCTTCGAGCCAGGGAGCAACCAGCACCGCCCCGCCGACGTCTTCGCAGAAGAAGATCTCGGAAAACGAGCCGACGTCGGTGCACCAGAGCACCCGGCGAAACGTTCAGACCGAGGACACCCCGACCAAGCCGCCGAAGACGACGGCCCCCGAGACGAGCGAGACGAAGCCGACCAAGCCCTCCACGACGACCTCCGACTCGTCCAGCGGGACCACGTCGCAGAATCCATGATCCAGGGACAGAATTGAGTTCAGAAGGCAGCATCGTCGGCGGCCGGTACCGGCTCGACCAGCCGATCGGCCGCGGCCGCGCGGGCATCGTGTGGCTCGCGTTCGATACGCGGTTGTTCCGCACGGTCGCCATGAAGCGCATGTACCTCCCGGTCGGGTTACCGCCCGAGCGGGCCGGGCAGGCCCGCGCGATGGCGATGGAAGAGGGCAAGGCAGCGGCCCGGATCGAGCACCCGTGCGCGATCTCGGTGTACGACGTGCTGCCCGACGGCGCGGACGTGTGGCTGGTGATGGAGTACATCCCGTCTCGCGGGATGTCGGTCTTCCTGACCGAGTACGGCGCGCTGTCCGCGGAACAGGCGGCGGCGCTGGGCATCCTGCTCGGCGACGCGATGGCCACCATCCACGCGGCCGGGATCGTGCACCGCACCCTGGAACCGGGCACGGTGCTGCTGGCCGACGACGGTGGCGTCAAGCTCACCGACATCGGCATCACCGGCGGCGGCCCGCACGCGGCGTACCGGGCACCCGAGGTCACCCGTGGCGGGCCTCCTTCGCCGGCCGCGGACGTGTTCTCGCTGGGCGCGACGCTGTACACCGCGGTGGAAGGGGTGCCGCCGTTCGGCGAGGACGGCACGGCCGCCGAACGGCCGCCGCAGAACGCGGGCGTGCTGACCGGGGCGTTGCAGAAGATGCTCCGCAGCGACCCGACGATCCGGCCGACGATGGCCGACACCGTCATCGCGCTGAAGGCGATCACCGAAGGGCAGGAGCGGACGGCGTTCGTCCCGCCGACCGCGCCCGCGATGCCGACCATGCCGGTCGCCTGGATGGCGCAGCAGCCGGGTGGAGGACCTCCCGGCCAGCAGGCTCCACCGAGCCTGCAGGCACAGCCGACTCAGCAGATTCAGCCCGGGCCGCTCATGCAGCTGCCGGTCCAGCAGGTACCGCAGGCTCCCGCGCCGCCGCAGCCGATGGTGCCGATGCAACCACCGCAGCCGATGCTGCAGTCGCCCGCTCAGCCGACCGCGCGGTACCAGCCCACCCCCGAGCAGCGGGCAGCCGCCGCGCAAGCCATGCGGGAGAAGGCCGCGGCCCGGCGGCGGATGATCCTCACCGTCGCCGCGGTGCTCTGCGCGGTGCTGATCGGCATCGGCGTGGCCGAGCTGCTGTTCGTCTGACACGGGCTCAGGCGACGTCCGCGACCGCTTCCTGCATCGCGGCGATCAGCGTGCGCACGGCCGGGCTGCCGGCCATCCGCCCGGCCACCGCGGCGTGGATGGCCCGGCTCGGCTGCGGATTGCGGACCCGGCGCACCACCACCCCCGGATGCGGGGTGCCGAGACCGAGCGCGGGCACCAGGCCGACGCCCAGCCCGGCCGCGATGAACCCTTGTGCGGTCGGGTAATCCTCGGACTCGACCACGATGTTGGGGTGAAAACCGGCCGACGCGCAGGCGCCCGCCAGGATCGCCCGGCAGGCACCCGGCAGCGGGTCGATGCCCACCCACGGTTCATCGCCGAGTTCGGCCAGGTCCAGCACGCGTTTGCGGGCCAGCGGGTGGGTGCGTGGGAGCACCGCGCAGTACGGATCGTCGAGCAGGTGCACCAGCTCGATCCCCTCGGCGGGCCGGGCGGACCGCGGGACGACCACGATCGCCACGTCCGCGCGGCCTTCCTCGACCTCGGGCAGCGGGTCGAGTGGCTCCATCAGCTTGAGGTCGAGCCACACGCCGGGGTGTTCCCGGCGGACTGCCGCGACGGCCTGCGGCACCATCGACGCGCCCGCGGTGGCGAAGTAGCGGATGGCGAGCTTGCCGGTGCGGCCTTCCTTCAGCTCGGTGAGTGCCGCCTCGGCCCGCGCCAGCTCGGCGCTGAGCGCTTCGGCGTGGCCGGACAGCAGTGTGCCCGCAGGGGTGGGCCGGACACCACGGCCGACGCGTTCCAGCAACGGCGTGCCCGCCTCGCGTTCGAGGACGGCCAGCTGCTGGCTGATCGCCGAAGGCGTGTACCCGAGATTCCGCGCCGCGGCACTGATCGAACCGCTCGTGATCACCGACCGGAGCACTTGCATACGCCGTACGTCGAGCATGGCCGAATAGTACAGCTGTGCTTAATCGTCCCTGCAGTTATTTTCGCTTGTTCTTACGTCTCATCGCGGTGAAGCTGGCTGTCAGGAGACGAAGGAGGCACGGTGGGCGAGACCAAGACGTTGCTGCGGATCGCGGCGCTCGCGGTGATGTGGGGGTCGAGTTTCTTCTGGATCAAGCTGGGACTCGCCGCGTTCTCACCGGTACAGCTGGTGCTCGCCCGGCTGACGCTGGGTGCGGTGGTCCTGCTGGCGCTGTGCCTGCTCGGACGGCGCCGGCTGCCCGCGGACCGCCGGGTCTGGGGCCACCTGGTGGTCGCCGCGTTCTTCCACAACGCCTTGCCGTTCCTGCTCTTCGCCATCGGGGAGACCACTGTGGACTCCGGCATCACCGGCGTGCTGAACTCCACCACCCCGCTGTGGGTCCTGGTGGTCGCCCCGTTCCTCGGTGTGCCGAACCGGATAACCGGGACGCGGGTAGCCGGGCTCGTCGTCGGGCTCGCCGGGATTCTGCTGATCTTCGCGCCGTGGCAGGCCTCCGGTCTGCTCAGCTGGGGCTCGCTGGCCTGCCTGACGGCTGCGGCCAGCTACGGGTTCGCCTTCGTCTACGAGGGCCGCTACCTGTCCGGCACCGGTCTCTCGCCGTACGCGCTTTCGGGCGGGCAAATGCTGCTGGCGACCGGATTCCTGCTGCTCGTGATGCCGTTCGGCGGGTTGACGACGGTGCACCTGAGCCCGCTGGCGGTGAGCGCGGTGCTGGTGCTCGGCGTCGGCTCGACCGGGATCGCGTTCGCGCTCAACTACCAGCTGCTGGCCAGCGAGGGCGCGGTGGCGGCGTCCGTGGTCGGGTACCTGCTGCCGGTGGTGTCCGTGCTGCTGGGCGCGGTGTTCCTGCACGAACAGCTGAGCGTCCGGGTGATCCTGGGCATGGTCGTGGTCCTCGGCGGCGTCGCGCTCACCCGGCTGCAGCGCAAACCCACGGCCATCGCGGAACCGGCGCCCGTGGCGGAACGGGTCTGACGCTTCAGACCAGACGGCGGTCGGAGGCCCAGCGGGACAGCTCGTAGCGGTTGGACAGCTGGGTCTTGCGCAGGACACTGGACACGTGCGTCTCCACCGTCTTCACGGAGATGAACAGCTCAGAGGCGATCTCCTTGTACGCGTAGCCTCGCGCCAGCAGGCGGAGGACGTCGCGTTCGCGAGGCGTGAGCAGGTCCAGCTCGGGGTCGTTGATCGGCGCGGAGCCGGGACGGTCGGCGAAGGCGTCGAGGACGAAGCCCGCCAGCCGCGGGGAGAACACCGCGTCGCCGTCGGCCACCCGGACCACCGCGCGCACAAGCTCCTTCGAGGAGATCGTCTTGGTGACGTAGCCGCGCGCGCCGGCGCGGATCACCGCGATCACGTCCTCCGCCGCGTCGGACACCGACAGCGCTAGGAACACCACATCCGGCAGCTCCGGACGGACCCGGCGGAGCACTTCCGCACCACCACCGTCGGGCATGTGCACGTCCAGCAGGACCACCTGGGGCCGGGCCCGGGCGATCCCGGCGACCGCTTCGGCCACCGAGCCCGCCTCGCCGACCACCTGCACCTCGTCGGTGATCGAATCCAGCTCCGTGCGCACTCCGGCACGGAACAACGCGTGGTCGTCCACGAGGAAGACCTTGACCGGCTCCCGCTGGCTCTCCGTCACGACTGCACTCCCTCACTCGCCTGCCTTGAGCATAGCCAGGTCAAGCCGCGGTCTTGCCCGCTTTGACCGGCATGGCGAGCTGGACCTCGGTCCCCTCGCCCGGCGCGGTGCGCAGTGTGCACGTCCCACCATGGCGTTCCATCCGGCCGCGGATCGAATCGGCCAGCCCGTGCCGGTCGCCCGGCACCAGGTCCGGGTCGAAGCCCTTGCCGCGGTCCCGCACGAACACGGTCACCGCCGTGGGCTCGACCTCGGCGAACACACTGACCTCGCCGACCCCGGCATGCTTGGCCGCGTTCACGATCGCCTCGCGCGCGGCCTGCACCAGCGCGGCGAGCGGTTCGTTCAGCTCGACGTCGCCGACCACGACCTGACCGACCGAGATGGCGAACTGATCCTCGACCTCGCCGCACGCGGTGGCCAGCGCCTCCGACAGCTGGCGGGCGCCTTCTTCCTCTTCCTTGGTCCGTTTCTCACTGGGCTTGCCGTACCCGTCGGGTCCGTACAGCCAGCCGCGCAGCTCACGCTCCTGCCCACGGGCCAGCCGGGCGACCTCGTTCGGCTGATCGGCCTGCCGCTGGATGAGCGCGAGCGTCTGCAGCACCGAATCGTGCAGATGCGCGGCGATCTCCGCACGCTCGTCGGTGCGGATGCGCGCCCGGCGCTCGTCGCCGAGGTCACGGACCAGCCGCAACCAGAACGGCACGGTCAGCACGGCGACCCCGAACAGCGTCGCGAACACCGCGATCAGGGCGAACTTCACCTGGTCGAAGCTGCCGCTCTGGAACACGGTCACGCCGATGCCGGTGATCACGAGCGCGGCCCCGGCAAGGATGCGGATGATCGCGGAAACCCGCCCGCCTTCGCCGACCAGCGCCCCCGCCACCCCGTCGCGGGCGCCCCGCCATCGCCGTCGCTGCGACTCGTCGGCCTCGCGCCAGACCACCCCCGCCCCGATCACGGCGAGTGCCAGCGGAATCACGACCCAGCCCCGGATGGCCCCGGTGAGCGTGCCGCTGGCGATGCCGAGCCCGACGCCGAGCGCGATCAGCCCGTAAGCCTGCTGGCGCTCCTTGGGGTTCGGCTGCGTCTCCGGCTCGTCGTCCCGCTGCGGCACGAACACCCAGAGCAGCCCGTAGGCGAGCAACCCGGCCCCGTTGAGCGCCGACAGCAGCGCGAAGGCAGTCCGGACCCAGACCACCGGCACCCCGAGATGCTCCGCCAGCCCACCGGCGACCCCGGCCACCGCCCGCCCGGACCGCTGCCGGTACATCCGCGGCCGCTCCGGCCCGGCCCCGGTCACTTCTCCCGAACCGGACCGGACCGGCAGCACCCCGCCTGCGGCCTCCGTACCCCGTACCGGGGCGCCGATGTCGAGAAAGTCCTGCACAGATCCATCGTCACACGACACGGCGAAGCGGACATCGGGGAAGCCCCTGATCATCGGATCGGTCGGAGTTCTGCTGACAGGCCGAGGCGGCCCCCAGTAGCTTGTACGAGCAGAGAGCGAGCGATCACAGGATGCAGGGGTGAGGGGTATGGCGGCAGGGGCGCACTTCGGGACCGGAAGCCCCGTCCGAACCGGCGCTGCTGCCGAATCTCGGACTCTGAACGACCGGTGAACGACGCACAGGCCAAACGGGCCGTCGCGACTCTCGGTGTGGCCGCGATGGCGTTGCTGACCGGGTGTGCCAGCTCGGTCAGCGGGTCACCGCAGCCTGGCGCTTCGGCAAGCGCGTCACCACCGGCTGCCGCGAACCCGTTCGCGGCCATGAATCAGTGCGCTCTGCTCGACGAGCTTCTCGCGGGGCAGGGCTTCCCGAAGGCAAGCCCGGATGTCGCTGATCCCGACCATGCCTGCGGGACCAGCAAGCCGTCCAGCGCCACGACCCGCGGCCTCGACGTCGGATTGAACCTGCAAGCCGGTCGAGGATACAAGGAGAACATCACCGATCCGGGCAAGGCGCGGACCGGCGATGTCAACGGCCGACCCGCCATCGAGGAACCCGCACCGCTCGGTTCACCGGGTCAGTGCAGCATCGCGATGTCCGTCGAACCCGGTTCCCGTGCGATCGTGGACGTTAGCTCCGGCTCCGACACGGTCGCGGCCTGCGACACTGCCAAGCAACTCGCCGTGCAGTTCGAACCCAAGCTCCCGAAAAGCTGATCACCGTGCCCGCACAGGGCCTGGCGAAGTGGACATCCGGGAAGCCTCTGATCATTTGGAGGGACAGATGGTTCAGCCCTGCCGCTCCGACGGAAAGCCCGCCGCTGTGAGAATCGCCGAAGCCCCCGTCCGTCGCACCGGCAGTCGGTACGATGCGTGAGGCGCCATCAACTGGTCACGGTGTGTACATTGCGGGCCGACGACAGCGGCGGGGAGGCCGACGATGACTGAAGAGCACCGAGCGCAGCAGGTCGAGTCCGCTGGCGACTTCTATGCGCGGACTCAGCAGACGAACGAAGTCTTCAACGTCGGCATCGACAGCCCGGACGTCCGCAGGGCCACTGAGCAGGCCGCCTCGCAGTACTCGGTGCAGCAGGGCGAGCAGCTCCTTGAAGGCCAACAGACCCGCTCGGACGCGCCGGCGCCGGACGCGAACTACGCCTCCCACAGCCACGACGAGCTGTACAAGATGGTCCACGACGGGCTGGACTTCCACACCATCAACGACCGCAGCCAAGTGACGAACCACTACGGCAACTGGCTCGCCCAGGCGTCCAACGCCTTCCGCGACGCGGCCAAGACGGCCGGCGCCGAATGGCAGGGCGCCGCCGCCGACCTGGCGCACTCGTTCTTCCAGAGCACCGCCGATCACACCGAAAAGACCGGTAGCGCGATGCAACTGGTGTCGAACCGGTACTCCCAGCAGTCGGCCGCCGCGGACTACGCGCAGAAGAACATGCCCGAGCCGACCGGCTTCAATCAGCAGGCCGAGCTGGACAAAGCCACGCAGCAATTGACCGGCGGCAACCCGCTGACCGCGGCGGTCACGATGAACCAGGTCAACCAGAAGCAGCAGCAGGCGGACGCCGCGCACCAGCAGGCGGTGCAGGTCATGCACGGGCTCGACAGCACGTATCACGAAACGTCGACCACCCAGCCGACCTACGCCCCACCTCCCCAGATGGGCGGCGACAGCACGCACGCCAGCAGCGCCGCCCCGGTCACCACGCCCGGCGGATCCGTCTCGAGCGGCCCTTACTCCGGGCCCGGCGGTGGCGGCTTCTCGTCCGTGGCCCCGCCCGGCTCCCCCGGCAACGCCACGTTCGCCGCGCCCCCTCCCTCGGTCACCGGTGGGGCCGGCAACGCCCCCATTCCCGCCCCCGGCATCAGCACGGGCGCCGGAACGTTCAACAACCCAGCCAACACCGGCCCCGGTTTCCGTGGCCCAACCGGCCCCGGCGGCATCGGCGGCCGCCTCTCCCCCGACGCGCTCAGCATGGGCGGCGGAGGCAATGTCGGCAATGCGGGCGAGAACACACCGCGCAGCCGCCCCGGTATCGGCACCGGCCGCTCCGGTGGAGGCTACGCAGGGAGCCGTGTCTCTGGCGGCAGCGGAGGTGCCACCAGCGCACCCGGCGAGGGAGAGGCCACCGGCAAGGGCAAAGCGGGCGGCCTCGAACGTGGCGCCAAGTCCGCGGCCGAAGCCTCGAAGAGCGGTAAGCCCGGCGCTGCCGGCGGGACCACCGGTAGCGGGAGGAAGAAGGAAGAGGACAAGGAGCACACGAACAAGATCCCGGCCCAGCTCGACCCGGACGAGGTCTTCGAAGTCCACCCCGAGCGTGGTCCGGATGGGGAGAAGATCACCCCGCCGGTGATCGGCGGCTGAGAGTTCCCAGCGAGAACGCGTATACGGACACAGGAGTCAAGAGATGGCAGGCATCCACTGGGCCGCACCCCCACCGGCGACCGGTGACTCTTCTCCTGCTGCCGCGGCAGGGAATGAGTTCATCGACGGACTCACCGAAGGACCTGGCAGCCGCGAAGCCGCAGAGAAAATGCGCAACGCCGGAAATACACTGAAGACTCTCGCGCAGAACGGGAAGTTCTCCGTGAACGAGGCCGGGTTTCAAGCCTACGCAAAGGCGTGCAAATTCTTCCTCGACGGCTTCGATCATATGTACGGTGACCTGGAGTCCCTGACTCAAGCGGCAGCAATGGGCAGCTCCGACTACGCGCGCAAGGTAGCCAAATTCAACACCTCCGTCGCCAACGACGGAACACACGAGTCAATGCTCCCGAACATCGAAATGATGCGCGACGCAATCAAGGCGGCCTTCGAAGCAATGGAGCTGGCAAGAAAGAATTACCGAGAAAGCGATAATGAGAACGCGATATCATTCATCGAATTGAGCAAGAAGCTGGACAGCCAGTGACGAAAACAGGAACTTCAGCGCAGCTGATCGGCGCCATGCTGCTCACCCTTGCCGTCACCGGCTGCAGCAGCACAGTCAATGGAGCACCAGAGCCCGCCGGCGCCTCAACTCCAGCCGCCACCCCCACCGGCCCCGCCAACCCGTTCGCCACACTGAATCAGTGCTCGCTGGTGAACGAAATACTTGCCGGTCAAGGTTTCCCACCGGCACAGCCGACTATCGCGGACGCCAAACGTACATGCCGGGCGACGATCCCAACATCGAGCGCCGATACCGATGGCATAGGTGTCGCAATTTCGCTGCAGAACGGGCAGAAATACACTGAGAACATCAACCATCCCGACACTGCACGCAATGGCGATATCGACGGACGCCCCATCATCGAGCAGCCCGAACCACTGAGAGTTAAGGGCGGTTGCCAAGTAGGTATGGCAGTGGGAGATAACGCACGCGCACTAGTGATGGTCGTCTCTGGAAGCGATACGAAAAGAGCCTGCGCCAAGGCTGAGGAAGTCGCCACGGCCTTAAGCGCAAGGCTTCCTAAAAATTGATTCGATGACGGTGTCAAGTGGTGGATGCACCAGTTGACACCGCCCCGGCTCACAGAACTCGCGGAGCGGAAAGATCGGCGGGCGGCCGTTCATCGAGCAACGCGAGCCGCTCGGGGTCTCCGGCGGCTGCCAGATCGGCATGGCCGTCGGCCCCAACGCGCGCGCCCTCGTCATCGTCTCAGGAGCGACACGACGGTCGCGTGCGACAAGGCTCAGGCTGTCGCCGTCGCGCTGGACGCCAAGCTCCCCAAGAACTGACGACGTCGCCCGGCAAATTGATCATCATTCTCAGGCGCTCGTAGCCACCGCCCCGCCGCCGAACCCCGGACCACCTCCGGGGAAACTCAGGGACCACCCCCGATGCGTCGCCCCGCCGGGTCCCGCATGCTCTTCGGTATGAGTGCTGTGTCCAGGGGGAATCCGCTGAACGGGTTCGAGGAGACCGTCAAGGACTTCTGGGGTAGCCGGCCGCGGCGCCCGCAATCCGGGCGGAAGGTGGCCGGGGTGGCGGCCGGTCTGGGGAATCGGTACGGCATCGATCCGGTCGTCATCCGGGTGGCGCTGGTCGCGGCCACGGTGTTCGGGGGGTTCGGGCTGGCCTTCTACCTGCTGGGCTGGCTGCTGTTCCCGGCGGAGGGGGACGAGGTCTCGGGAATCGAGGCGCTCGCCGGGCGGGGTCGCTCCAGTATGTCGAAGGGCTTCGCCCTGGTGCTGGCCATTGCTCTGCTCCCGGTGCTCGGTTTGACGTTCACGGGGGGCTGGTTCGACGGAGGGGGGCTGATCGGGCTGGCCCTGCTCTCTCTTGGTCTTTACCTCCTGCACCGCAGCCGCGGGCAGGACAATCGCCCCGTTCCGGTCGCCGCGTTCGCGGCGGGACCGGCCGAGGCCGGAACCGGAGCGTTCACCATGAGCAGCGACGCGACCACGTCCGCCACTGCGGCCGCGGGACCGGGCTGGGATCCGCTGGCCGCCGATCCGGCGGGCTGGGATCTGCCCGCGCCGAGCCCGCCCGTCCCGCCGGTGCCGCCCGAGCCGGAGTATGAACGGCTGCGGAATTCGAAGATCGGGCCGGCCGTGTTCGGGCTGGCGGTGATCGTGGCCGGGACCGGGATCGCGCTGAACCTCAACGGTGTGCCGTGGTTCTCCCTGCAGCACATCATCGGGATGGTGCTCGCGGTGCTCGGGGTGGGCATGGTGGCGGGCGCGTTCGTCCGCGGCTCGCGGGGGCTGGTCGGGCTGGCCGTGCCGCTGTCGATCGTCGGCATGCTGCTCACCACGAGTACCTTCGGCGATCTCGATCTGCGAGGCGGGGTCGGCGACCTGAGCGCCACGCCGCGTTCGGTGGCCGAACTGCAGCCGGAGTATCACCACGCGGCAGGGCAGCTCAACCTCGACCTGACTCAGCTGCCGCCCACCGGCCCGATCACCACCACCGTCAACAACGGCGCCGGCGATACCAACATCGTGGTGCCGGCGAACGCGGACGTGACCTACAGCTGCGAAACCAGCGCAGGCAACGTCAACTGCTTCAACCGCTCGTCCGACGGCGTCGGCCAGCCCCCGCTGACGGGCACCGACAACGGAGAAGACGGTGTCGGCGGCCAGCAGATCACGCTTCACGTCACGAACGGCGTGGGCACAGTGGAGGTGCACCGTGGCTGAGAACTACGACGAACCGAACGCCCCGGCCCGCCGCCGCGGAGTGGACGTGTTCACCCTCGTCGCCGGGATCGCGACCCTGCTGGTCTCCGGTTACGTGCTCAGTGACGGCACGAGCTGGCTGCCGTCGTTCGACTTCCGCTGGATCGTCGCGGGCGGCGCGGTGTTCATCGGGCTGCTGATGCTCGTCGCGTCGTTCGGCAAACGGCGGCGCTGACCCGAAAAGCTGTGAAGGGAACCTTCACGGACGCAGAGTCCGTGAAGGGTCCCTTCACAGCCTTGATGAGGCCTATTCCCACTCGATGGTGCCCGGCGGCTTGCTCGTCACGTCCAGGACGACGCGGTTGACCTCGGGCACCTCGTTGGTGATCCGGGTCGAGATCCGCTCCAGCACCTCGTACGGCAGGCGGGTCCAGTCCGCGGTCATGGCGTCCTCCGAGGACACCGGACGCAGCACGATCGGGTGACCGTAAGTCCGGCCGTCGCCCTGTACGCCCACGCTGCGCACGTCCGCCAGCAGCACCACCGGGCACTGCCAGATCTCCTGGTCCAGTCCGGCCGCGGTGAGCTCCTCGCGGGCGATCGCGTCCGCCGCGCGCAGCGTCTCCAGCCGGTCCGCGGTCACCTCGCCGATGATCCGGATGCCCAGCCCGGGGCCGGGGAACGGCTGGCGGCCCACGATCGTCGCGGGCAGCCCCAGTTCGAGCCCGACGCGGCGGACCTCGTCCTTGAACAGCAGCCGCAGCGGCTCGACCAGCTCGAACTGCAGGTCGTCCGGCAGGCCGCCGACGTTGTGGTGGCTCTTGATGTTCGCGGTGCCCTCGCCGCCGCCGGACTCCACCACGTCCGGGTAGAGCGTGCCCTGCACCAGGAACTTGTAGTCGCCCTGCGCCTTGAGGTCGCGCTCGGCCTGCTCGAACACCCGGATGAACTCGCGCCCGATGATCTTGCGCTTCTCCTCCGGGTCGGTGACCCCCCCCAGCGCGTCGAGGAACCGCTCCCGCGCGTCCACGGTCACCAGGTTGACCCCGGTGGCCGTCACGAAATCGCGCTCCACCTGCGTCCGCTCCCCCACGCGCAACAGGCCGTGGTCGACGAACACGCAGGTCAGCCGGTCCCCGATGGCGCGCTGCACGAGGGCGCCGGCGACCGCCGAATCGACCCCGCCCGACAGCCCGCAGATCGCCCGCCCGTCGCCGATCTGCTCGGCGATCCGCCATACCTGCTCGTCCACAATGGACGAAGTGGTCCACTGCGGACGGATACCGGCGATGTCGTGCAGGAACCGGCGCAGCACCTCCTGCCCGTGCGGCGAATGGGCCACTTCCGGGTGGTACTGCACGCCGGCGAAACGCCGTTCGACGTCTTCGAAGCCGGCCACCGCCGCGCCGTCCGAGGAGGCCGTGACAACCGAGCCCGCGGGCGCTTCGGTGACGCTGTCATTGTGGCTCATCCACGCCGTCTGGTGCGCGGGAAGCCCGGCGTGCAGCACGCCGCCCTCGCCGATGGTCCGTACGTCGGTGCGGCCGAACTCGCGCACGCCGGTCGGCTCGACGACCCCGCCGAGTGTCTTCGCGAGCAGCTGGTGGCCATAGCAGATGCCGAGAATGGGTACGCCCGCTTCGACCAGCTTCGGGTCCATCCCGGGTGCGCCGTCGGCGTACACGCTGGACGGGCCGCCAGAGAGGATGATCGCCGCCGGATTCTTGGCCAGCAGCTCGTCGGCGGTCGAGGTGGACGGCACGACTTCGGAGTAGACCTGCGCCTCACGCACCCGCCGTGCGATCAGCTGGGCGTACTGCGCCCCGAAGTCCATGACGAGTACCGGGCCGGTGGGAGTGGCCAACTGACGACCTCCAGGCGAATGAGCACGTTGACCTCCATCGTCCCAGGTGGGCCGGGTCACGTCGGCGCTGGCCCCGGAACGAGGACCGCGCCTGACCGCGATCAGGCCTACCGTGCCGGTATGACTGTCGATTGGACCACCGAATTGCACGATCAGCTCGACTGGCACTGGCAGCACCACGTGCGTTCGAGGCTGGACGGGATCACCGACGAGGAGTACTTCTGGCAGCCCGTGCCGGACTGCTGGACCATCCGCCCACGTGCGGAGAATCCGGACGGCCCGGGATCCGGCGATTTCACCGTCGACTTCGCCTTCCCCGAGCCGACGCCGCCCCCGGTGACCACGATCGCGTGGCGGCTGTCGCACATCATCATCGGCGTACTCGGAATGCGCGCGGCGTCGCATTTCGGCGGCCCGCCGATGAGCTACGACACCTTCCCGTACGCAGGTACAGCTACCGAAGCGCTGAAGCAGCTCGACGACGCGTACGCGAACTGGATCGAGGGCGTACGCGGGCTCGACGCCGAAGGGCTCGCGAGGCCGTGCGGCCCGGCCGAAGGGCCGTACGCGGATGCGCCGCTCGCGGCGTTGATCCTGCACATCAACCGGGAGGCGATCCATCACTCGGCCGAAGTACTCCTGCTGCGCGACCTCTACCGAAATCGCTGAGCGCAGGCGCGCAGAAGAGCCCGGACATCAGTCACTTTCCCCGGTCAAAGATGCGCCAAGGGGAATGAATTCCCACGCTGAGGACTCACAACCAGGTGGGGCGACCGATCTGGAAAGGATCTTCATGCGAGCGACACTCATCTACGGCGCGGGCGACGTCCGGGTGGAGACCGTGCCGGACCCGAAGCTGGTAGAGCCCTCTGACGCCGTGGTCAGGGTCGTGCGCGCGTGCGTCTGTGGCAGCGATCTGTGGCCTTACGCCAGCCTGCCCGCCCGCGAGCACGGCAGGCCGATCGGGCACGAGTTCCTCGGCGTCGTCGAGGAGACCGGCGCGGATGTGACCGGCGTACGCAGGGGCGACCTGGTCGTCGCGCCGTTCAAGTACTCCGACGGCACCTGCGAGTTCTGCCGCGAAGGCCTGCAGACGTCGTGTCTGCACGGCGGCAACTGGGGCGAGCCGGGCGTCGACGGTGGGCAGGGCGAGGCCGTACGCGTGCCACAGGCAGACGGCACGCTCGTACGGCTGCCACACACTGAGGACGAGGAGTTGCTTGCTTCGCTGCTCACGCTGTCCGACGTGTTCCCCACCGGGCACCATTCCGCCGTCACTGCGGGCGTCAGCAAGGGCAAGACCGTGACGGTAATCGGAGACGGCGCGGTAGGCCTCTCCGCCGTACTGGCCGCGAAGCGGCTCGGCGCCGAGCAGATCGTCCTGATGGGGCGGCACCCAGCGCGCACCGACCTCGGCCGCGAGTTCGGCGCCACGGACGTGGTCACCGAACGTGGTGAGGAGGGCGTCGAGAAGGTCCGCGAGCTGACGGCCGCGCGCGGTACGCACACGGTGCTGGAATGCGTCGGCACGTTGCCCGCGTTCGAGATGGGCCTCGGCGTCGTGCGGCCAGGCGGCGCGCTGAGCCGCGTAGGTGTGCCGCAGTACCCGGAGGGCCCGATCGGGCGACCGGTGTTCCTGAACAACATCACCATCACCGGCGGTGTGGCGCCGGCTCGGCACTACATCCCGGAGCTGCTGCCGGACGTGCTCGAAGGCCGTTATCAGCCGGGCCGGGTGTTCGACCGGACTGTCGGTATCGAGGACGTGCCGACCGGCTATCAGGCCATGGCCGACCGTGAAGCGCTGAAGGTGCTCGTGGCGTTCTGACGCCGACGTGCCACGGCCCGCGAGGCCGAATACCTTGGTGCGCATGGACACGATCACCCCACAGCCGCGGGCGGCATGGGTCGCCGGGAAGGCCGAGCAGGGCGCGAGCACGCTGGAGGTGCACCACCCGCTGGACGGCAGCGAGGTGGCGACCGTCGCGGTGCCCGGTCCGGAGCAGGTGGAGCGGGCGGTGGCTGCGGCGGCGGGCGTCGCCAAGGAATTCCGGCGCAGCCCGGCGCATCTGCGTGCCGGCGCGCTGGAGCACGTGTCCCGCGGGCTTGCGGCCCGCGCCGAGGAGATCGCCGAGGTGATCACCGCGGAGAACGGAAAACCGCTCAAATGGGCCGAGGCCGAGGTGAACCGGGCGGTGTCGGTTTTCCGGATCGCGGCCGAAGAGGCCCGCCGGTTCAGCGGAGAGGTGCAGCGGCTCGACGCCGACCCGTCCGGGGACGCACGACTGGCGCTCACCCGACGAGTACCGCGCGGGCCGGTCCTCGGCATCGCCCCGTTCAACTTCCCGCTGAATCTGGTGGCCCACAAGGTCGCGCCGTCGCTCGCGGTCGGTGCGCCGATCATCGTGAAGCCCGCGCCGCGCACCCCCTTGTCCGCGCTCGTGCTCGGTGAACTGCTCGCCGAGACGGACCTGCCCGAGGGTGCGTTTTCCGTGCTGCCGCTCGGTAACGAGGAAACCCGGGCCCTTGTCGCCGACCCACGGCTGCCGGTGGTCTCGTTCACCGGGTCCGGCCCGGTCGGCTGGTCCATCGCGGACGCCGCCCCGCGCAAGCATGTGGTGCTGGAACTCGGTGGCAACGCGGCCGCGGTAGTCCTGCGCGACTGGCCGGATCCGGAGGGCGCCGCGCACCGGATCGCGACCTTCGGCAACTATCAGGCCGGGCAGTCCTGCATCGCGGTGCAGCGGGTGATCGTGGATTCGGCGATCGCGGACGAGTTCGTGCCCGCGCTGGTGGAGGCGGTCGAAGCGCAACACACCGGCGATCCGTACGACCGCAACACCGACGTAGGCCCGGTGGTCGACGAGGCGGCCGCGAAACGGATCATCGCCTGGGTCGAGGAAGCGGTGGCCGGGGGCGCTCGCGTCCTCACCGGAGGGACCCGCGAGGGCACCTCGGTCGCGCCGACCGTGCTCGCCGATGTTCCGGCGGATGCGAAAGCGTGGGCGGAAGAGATCTTCGGGCCGGTCCTGGCAGTGTCCGTTGTGGACGGTGTGGATGAAGCTCTTGCGGCAGTGAACGATTCGGCGTACGGCTTGCAGGCCGGCGTGTTCACCAGCGACGTACAGCTGGCTTTTCACGCCTCCGCGGAACTGGAGGTGGGCGGCGTGATCATCGGCGACGTGCCGTCCTACCGCGCGGACCAGATGCCCTATGGCGGCGTGAAGGGCTCCGGCGTCGGCCGGGAAGGCGTGCTGGCGGCGATGCACGACCTCACCGAGGAACACGTCACCGTCTTCACCGGCGTGGAACTCTAGTCTGTGAAGGGACCCTTCACAGACTCAGAGGCTGTGAAGGGACCCTTCACAGCCCGCAGTCTCAGCGTCGCAACGCGGCCGGCGCGTCCGAGGGCACGGCGGGGTTCTTCGGCGTCACCGGGTCCAGCCGCCGGTAGCCCTCGCTCTGCGACGGACGCCGATCCGGCTCGCCCTTGTTCGGCCAGAACGAGAACGCGCGCTCGGCCTGTGCGGCGATGGTCAATGAGGGGTTCACCCCGAGGTTCGCGGTGATCGCCGAACCGTCCACAACGGACAGTCCGGGATAGCCGAAGACGCGGTGGTAGGGATCGATCACCCCGGAGCCGGCACTGTCGCCGATCGGCACCCCGCCGATGAAATGCGCGGTCAGCGGGATGTCGAAGATCTCCCCCCAGGTACCGCCCGCGATCCCGCCGATGTGCTCGGCGGCACGTTCGTTCGCCTCGTGCCCGGCCGGGATGAAGCTCGGGTTCGGTTCGCCGTGGCCCTGCCGGGAGGTGTATCTGCGCCTGCCGAACAGGCCACGCCGGGTGTAGGTGGTGATGGAGTTGTCCAGGCTCTGCATCACCAGCAGGATCACCGTGCGCTCGCTCCAGCGATACGCGTTGAGCAGCTTGGCCGACTGCACCGGATGCTTGGCCAGGAACGTGACGGCCTGCCGCCAGCGGGGAATCTCCGACGAGCCGTCCGTGGCCACCGTCTGCAGCAGGCTCATCGCGTTGCTGCCCTTGCCGTACCGCACCGGCTCGATGTGCGTGTTGTCGTCCGGGTGAATCGACGAGGTGATCGCCACACCGCGGGAGAAGTCGCGGCTTTCGTCCACTGTGGCGCGTCCGGCCCCGATGATGGCCTCGGAGTTGGTCCGGGTCAGCTCACCCAGCCGGCGCGACAGCTTCGGCAGCAAACCAGTGTCTTTCATACGGTGCAACAGGTTCTGCGTTCCCCAGGTACCGGCGGCGAACACCACCTGGGAAGCGGTCACCGTGGCGCGGAAGCGCCGCGAGCGGGTACCCGTCTTCTGCAGGGTGACCTGATATCCCGCGCCATCCGGGCACACCGACGTGACCGTGGTGAGCGGGATGACTTTCGCACCGCCCTTTTCCGCGAGGTACAGGTAGTTCTTCACAAGCGTGTTCTTCGCCCCGACCCGGCAACCGGTCATGCACGAGCCGCATTCCGTGCAGCCGACCCGATCCGGCCCCGCACCACCGAAGTACGGGTCGGCGACAGGCTCACCGGGCTTGCCGAAATACACCCCGACCGGTGTCGGGTGGAACGACTCGGACACGCCCATGTCCTGCGCGACCTGGCGCATCACCACGTCCGACGGCGTGCTGGTCGGATTCGTGACCACGCCGAGCATCCGCCCGGCCTGGTCGTAGTGCGGCGCCAGCTCGGCTTCCCAGTCGGTGATGTGTGCCCACTGCCGGTCGGTGTAGAACGGTTTGAGCGGGCGGTACAACGTGTTCGCATACACCAGCGAACCGCCGCCGACCCCCGCGCCGGCCAGCACCATCACGTTGTTGAGCAAGTGGATGCGCTGGATTCCGTAGCACCCCAGCCGCGGAGCCCACAGGTACCGTTTGAGGTCCCACGAGGTCTTCGCGAACTCGTCGTCGGCGAACCGCCGTCCGGCCTCGACCACCGCGACCCGGTAGCCCTTCTCGGTCAGCCGCAACGCCGCGACGCTGCCCCCGAATCCGGAGCCCACCACGACGACGTCGTAGTCCGGTTCGGTCCGCACAGTGGTGGTGTTACTGGCAGTCACAGGTCGCAGCGTAACCCCGGCGAGGCCTCCTGACCAGAGGTAAGTTACCGGCGGGTCACAGCACTCCGCGTAGCCGGGGTGTGCTGCTCCCAGGAAAACCGCGTCCTGGTCGGCCCGGCTTTTCCGGCCGAAGATCGGTGCTGGAAGACCTTGGAAGAGACCGTCGCGGCACCGGCGTCCGGGCGGCCAGCTCGCTGACCTGGCATCGGTCGGATTCGGGCTGGCGGGTCACGTGGGACCGCACGACCTGGTACGCCATCGACGCAGAAGCGCTCGCCGTCGCGATGGACACGCTGCCCGGCCGGGACGAGCGGAACGGCCCCCGCGCGTGCGGGGGCCGTTCCCTCCAGCAAGCTCAGCCGCGCACGGTCAGGCCGACGCGCTGGAACTCCTTCAGATCCGAATAGCCGGTCTTGGCCATCGCACGGCGTAGGGCACCGAACAGGTTCACCACGCCCTCCGCGTCCGAGGACGGGCCGAAGAGCAGCGTCTTCAGGTCCACGGCGTACTCCGAATCCGGACCGGCGACCACCCGCGAACGCGGCAGCGACGGGTGCGCGGCCGCGGCCGTCCAGTACAGACCCTGGCCCGGCGCGTCCGACGCGGCCGAGAGCGGCGCACCGAGCATCACGGCGTCCGCGCCGCAGGCGATGGCCTTCGCGATGTCGCCGGAACTCGTGATGCCGCCGTCGGCGAGTACGTGCACGTAGCGGCCACCGGTCTCGTCGAGGTAGTCACGACGGGCCGCGGCGGCGTCCACGATCGCGGTGGCCATCGGCACCCCGATGCCGAGCACGCGATCGGTGCTGGTGACGCCCTCGGAGTAGCCGTGCCCGACGATCACGCCGGCCGCGCCGGTGCGCATCAGGTGCATCGCGGTGCGGTAGTCGCTGACACCGCCGGCGATCACCGGCACGTCGAGCCGTCCGATGAATTCCTTGAGGTTGAGCGGTTCCGCGTCCCGCTGGACGTGCTCGGCGGAGATGATCGTGCCCTGCACGAGGAGGATCTCCACCCCCGCGGCGAGCAGATCCGGGGTCAGCTCGGCGGCGTTCTGCGGGCTGACCCGCGCGGCCACCGTGACGCCCGACTCGCGGATCGTCTTGATCGCCTCGGTCAGCAGGTCGAGCCGGACCGGCGCGGCGTGCAGCTCTTGCAGCTCCCGCACGACCGCGGTCGGGTCCTCCCCGTCCTCGGCGGCCCGGACCAGCCGGAAGATCGCCTCTTCCACGTTGGCGTGCCGCGCCCAGAGCCCCTCGGCGTTGAGCACGCCGAGCCCGCCCAGCTCACCGATCGCCACCGCGGTCCCGGGCGAGACGATCGCGTCCGTGGGGTGGGTGATCAGCGGCAGGTCGAACCGGTACGCGTCGATCTGCCAGGCCGTGGACACCACCGACGAGGACCGCGTCCGCCGCGACGGCACGATCTCCACCTCGTCCAGGCCGTAGGCCCGCCGAGCGGTGCGGCCCATGCCGATCTCGACCAGATCCCGCACGTGATGTCCCTTCTCGAGCCGACGACAACACTGTCCATTGTCGCCAGCCGGGGTCGGTGAGCTGCGCACGGGGGGCGGTTTCAGAACGAAACATCGGTGTGCGGCACCGGCTCCCGGTCGAACAGCCGACCCACCCGGATCTGCGCCGGCTCGGTACGGTGCCAGACCTCGCCCGGCGCCGGGAAACCGGACTACCGGGTCGTGTAGTTGGGCGCCTCGACCGTCATCGTGACGTCGTGCGGGTGGCTTTCCTTCAGCCCGGCTGCGGTGATCCGCACCAGCTGCGCCTCCTGCAGCTGCGCGACCGTCGAGGCACCCGCGTAGCCCATGCCCGCCCGCAGGCCGCCGACGAGCTGGTGCACGACGTTCTCCAGCGGGCCGCGGAACGGGATGCGGCCCTCGATGCCCTCGGGCACCAGCTTGTCCTCGTTGAGCACGTCGTCCTGGGCGTACCGGTCCTTGGAGTACGACTTCGCCTGGCCGCGCGACTGCATGGCGCCCAGCGAACCCATCCCGCGGTAGACCTTGAACTGCTTGCCATTGACCAGAATCAGGTCACCGGGAGACTCCGCGGTACCGGCCAGCAGGCTGCCCAGCATGACCGTGGACGCGCCGGCCGCGATCGCCTTCGCGATGTCGCCGGAGTACTGGATGCCGCCGTCGGCGATCACCGGCACCCCGGCCGGGCGCGCGGCCTGGTCGGCCTCGTAGATCGCGGAGATCTGCGGCACGCCGACGCCCGCGACGATGCGCGTGGTGCAGATCGAGCCCGGGCCGACACCCACCTTCAACCCGTCGACCCCGGCGTCCACCATTGCCTGCGCACCCGCGCGGGTTGCCACGTTGCCGCCGACGATGTCGACGGTGTCGCCCAGCTCCTGCTTCAGCAGCCGTACGGCGTCGACGACGGCGCGCGAATGTCCGTGCGCAGTGTCGACCATCAGCACGTCTACGCCTGCCTCAGCGAGCGCCATGGCGCGCTTGTGCCCGTCCGCGCCGACGCCGACCGCCGCACCGACGATGAGCCGGCCGTTCGGGTCCTTGCTGGCGTTGGGGTACTGCTCGGTCTTGACGAAGTCCTTGACCGTGATCAGGCCGCGCAGCTTGCCCGCGCCGTCGACGATCGGGAGCTTCTCGATCTTGTGCCGGCGCAGCAGGCCGAGTGCGGCCTCCGCGGTGACGCCGACCTGCGCGGTGACCAGCGGCGCCTTCGTCATGACTTCGCTGACCACGCGGGTGTGGTCGACCTCGAACCGCATGTCGCGGTTGGTGATGATGCCCACCAGCGAACCGGACGCGTCGGTCACCGGGACACCGGAGATGCGGAACCGCGCGCACAGCGCGTCGACCTCGGCGAGCGTGTCGTCCGGCGAGCAGGTGACCGGGTCGGTGACCATGCCCGCCTCGGACCGCTTCACCACCTCGACCGCGGCGGCCTGCTCCTCGACCGGCAGGTTCCGCTGCAGCACGCCGATGCCGCCCTGCCGCGCCATCGCGATCGCCATCCGGCCCTCGGTGACGGTGTCCATGGCGGCCGAGACCAGCGGCACGTTGAGCGTGATGTTGCGGCTGAGCCGGGTACTCGTGTCCACCGCGCTGGGCATGATGTCGGATTCGGCAGGCAGCAGCAGCACGTCGTCGAAGGTGAGGCCGAGCATCGCGAATTTGCTGGGCACGGCGGGGGTGATGCTTTCGCTGGTCATGCGGGCGAACGGCCTTCCTGGCGGGAGTGAGCGGAGCGGTGGTGGACGGGCTCGGACCTTCCCTTCATGATATCCGCGCCGCGCCCCCGGCCCGGGCGGGTGGGGACGGGCGCCACACTGCGGGTAGCGTGCAGGTCGTGCCGCACGATGTGTTGCCCCCCGACCCCTTTCAGGACGATCCGGACGACCCGGCCCGGGCCTTCCTCGATTCCGACGACCAGCCGGGCGAGCCGATCAGCTCGGACGAACGCACCGAACTGCTGGCCGACCTCTCCGATCTCGCCGTCTACCAGGCACTGCTGCAGCCACGCGGGGTCCGCGGCATCGTGGTCGACTGCGGGGAGTGCGACGAGCCCCATTACCACGACTGGCACCTGCTGCGCGCCAGCCTGGAGCAGCTGCTGTCGGACGGCCGGATGCGCCCGCACGAACCGGCGTTCGACCCGAACCCCGGCGACTACGTGAGCTGGGACTACTGCCGGGGCTTCGCCGACGGAGTGACGGCGAACGAGAGCGCCTACTGACAGTCGTCTTCCCCTTCGCGCCCTGGTGAGGTTGCTCACCAGGGCTTTTTCCCCGTATCCGAATGTTGTCCACAGGGTTGTCCACAGGGGGTGATAGCTGTGGATAACCCAATCAGGGGATGCCCGGTGCGGCGGTCTCGACGCGTGGTCCCGGCGTGTGATCGGGGTGCCTGGATCGCTCCGCATCCCGACGGTTTTCCCTGGTCGAACGGGTCCGGCCCGGGAGCCCGGATCGTGCGGCCGGTCGTCGATCGGGCCGTTCCGCCCGTTCGACGGTGCGGAAGGCCGCTTCGGCTGACCGGACCACGACCGTAGGGCTCGCGAGTTTCCGTTGGCTACGCCAATCTCGGCGGACCAGGTCACGAAGCGCTGGTCGTGCCGTTCAGGCTCGCCGCCGTGCCGTTCTGCGTCGACTCGTTGCGTGGGCTGCCGTTGGTGCCGCTGCCGGATCCCGGTTCGTGCGGCGGAGCACTGGAACTCGGCGCAGGAGGATCGGTGGTCACCGAACTGGGCGGCGCGGAGGTCGTCGGAGCCGGCTGGCTGGTGCTGCCGGAACCGGGCACTGACGTCGGAGCGGCAGCGGTGGGCTGCTGCTGTGGCTGGCTGGTCGGCGGGTTCTTCACCGGCGGCGCGCTCGCCTGCGTCGAGGGCAGCTGCCCGCCGGTCGGCGGGGCCGGGACGCCGAGCTGCGCGGCCAGCTGGCGATGCTGCTCCAGGAGCTGATCGCGGTTTTCCGCGTCGGTCACCTGATTGAGCGCGGCCTGCGCGTCGGCGAGTGCGCGACGGGCATCGGCGAGCCGGTTGTCCGCCAGTGCCAGGTTGGCTTTCTCCAGGTCGAGCTTCGCCGTGGCGGCGGCCTCGACGGAACGAGCGTGATCGCCGTACAGGACCTTCGTGAGCCCCCACAGCGTGTCTCCGGGCTGAGCGTCCCGGGCGGCGAGGCCGGTGCCGGTGAACGCGATCGCGGCGGCGGCACAGGCGGCGGCCACGGGGACGAAGATGCGGCGTCTTCGGCTGCGCGCGGCCTGCCGGTGGGCCAGCGAGGCGTTCTTCATCGTGGCGACGGCGGTGCCGACATCGACGAGCTCGGCGAGCGGCTCGCTGTCGACGTCCCTTCGCCAGGACAGCAGGAGCGCGTTGAGTTCCTGGTCGCCGAGTTCGTCGGCGAGCGCCGGATCGGTACCGCCGAGTGCGTCGAGCAGTGCGTCATCGGCCTGGATCGCCGTGAGGTCACCGTCGGCCTCGGCTTCGTAGCCGGTCAGGCCACGGGTCTGCGCGGAAGGCGTCAGATCGCGGTCGTCGTGGTCGGCCACTTCAGATCACCTCCTCAGCGGCGAGCACCTTGCGCAGCCGGGCCAGCGCGCGGTGCTGGGCGACACGGACCGCGCCGGGTGTCGACCCGACGGCCTCCGCGGTTTCCTCCGCCGACAGCCCCACGACGACCCGCAGCACGACGATCTCCCGCTGCTTGTCCGGCAGCACCTGCAACAGCTGTGCCATCCGCTCGTTCAGCTCGCCCTGCAGCGCACGCTGTTCCGGGCCGACGCCGCTCTCGACCTCGTCCGGGATTTCGGCGACCGGATCCGCGCGGTTGCGGCCCGCCGCTCGATGCGCGTCCGCGACCTTGTGCTGCGCGATCCCGTAGACGAACGCCAGGAAGGGGCGGCCCTGGTCACGGTACGAAGGCAACGCCGTGAGCACCGCGAGACACACCTCCTGCGCAACATCGTCAGCCGAAGCGAACGAACGCTCCTGCCTACCAACCCGAGCGCGGCAGTACCGCACCACAAGGGGACGGATGGCCGCAAGCAACCGCTCGACTGCCTGAGGTTCTCCCTCGACAGCGGCGGTGACTGACTCTTCCAGTCCATCCCCCACAGTGGCCATCGCAGACAACAGTCCCAGTGTTACGTGTAGGCGTGCAAACAATCCGGCGCGTGGTCATCCAGCCCAGCCACCGGCCACAGTTACCGTACCGTCGACGTCGAGACGGACAACCGCCAGAGGTGGCGACCGGCGGGCCACCCGCCCGCCCGCCCGCTTCGGACGACCCGTTACCGCAGCTCAACGGCGTTTTCGACACTCGCGGCGGCGGCCCGTCCAGCGGAGTGGGATCAGCCACGGCCTCCTGGAGCAACAGAACCATACTGCCGTCGTAGAGCGAATGGCCCAGCGCCATGGTGCAGCCGGACGCATGGGCCGCTCGCGACTGGTCCATCCGGATACCGCGCGGACAAGCCGCGACACTCTGCGTACCACCAGGCAGAACTATCCGCGCGTCTCGACTTGTCGCGGGGCTTGGCCGGCGCTTTCACGTCCGGGCGCCGGAGGACCCGGACACAGGTACGGGCCAGGGCTTCACGCCCTGGCCCGTCGTCACCGTGGCTTGTGGTTCGGCAACCCCGTCTCGACCCGTTCGTCCGGGGTCAGGACACCAGTCCGCGGCGGAAGCCGTGCGCCACCGCTTGCGCGCGATCGCGCACGCCGAGCTTGCGGAACAGCCGGCGGGCATGCGTCTTGACGGTGTCCTCCGACAAGTACAGCTCCCGGCCGATCTGGCCGTTGCTCTTGCCCTGGCTCATGCCGCGCAGCACCTGCAGCTCGCGCTCGGTGAGCTGGACGCCGGGGTCGGACGGTTGCCGCGGCGCGGGCACCGAAGTGCTCGCGAGCGTGTGGGCGAGTGCCGCGACCAGCTCGGGACGCGAGGCGTCCCAGCGCAGGTAGCCGCGGGCACCGCCGGCGATCGCGGCAGCGATACTGCCCGCGTCGTCCGGGGCACCGAAGACGATGACGTTCGCCTGGGGGTTGGCGGAGACGAGCCGACGAGTGGCTTCGACGCCTGTCGGGACCGCGCGCTGCGTCCCGACCAGCACGACGTCGACCGGCTGACGGGTGTACCGGGCCAGCAGCTCGTCACCGTGCGCTACGCAGTCGATGCGACTGACCCCTGGGACCGCGGACATCACGCGGGTGAGCCCTTCGCGGACACTGCGTCGGTCGTCGCAGATCAAGACCGTCGTCACGGGGTTTCCTTCCTGCAGCCGGGTGACATTCCACTTCCCCTATCGGACGCTTTAGCTCGAACCTTGACACGATCCGGTGGCTTTTTTTGAAGTTTCTTAGCCCGGATGCCGGAACCGCCCTTCCAGCAGGCTCACCCGGCCCCCGCGGGCACCCACGGCGACTCCCGTGCGATCCGCATCACGCAAGGATCGGCTTGCCGTAACACTGCGTGCAACACCTCGCGGCTTCTGAATCGATACCGTTCGGCGTGCCCGGTGTCCAGGTCCGCCGTGACCTGCGCCGCCACCCAGGTAAGTGAATGAAGTTCATACTTTTCGGCCTCCTCGAGCGCCACCCCGAGCAGCTCGAGCGCCCCTTCCTCTCCGGCGGCGGTCAATGCCACACCGAGCACGATCGCGGACTTCACCGCGTGCCGCCGTGCCCCGCGAACCCGCGCGATTTCGAGCGCCCGTCTCGCCGGTGCGACCGCGTTCGCGTGCTGCCCGTCAGCCAACTCGATCTCGGCGGCGACCCAACCGCCCCGTACCGCCGCCCGCCACCGCCGGTCCGCCTGAGCCGCCCGAACGGCCAGCCGCCGAGCCGCTCCGAGCCGCCCGAGCGCGAGATTGTCGGCCGCGAGACCGAGCAACGCGTCCGCCCGCGCCCCCGCGACGTCCAGCCCGTCGGGTTCGAAGCTCGCACGGTTGGTCCCCACGGCCGCGCTTCGGTCGACTGGAGTTGCTCCAGTCCGAGCACCGCCGGGATCGGCAGATGCCGGATCGGCTGCGTCCGTGACGGCAGTGGGCAGCCCAGCACTGTCCGGATCGGCCGGGTGCCGAACGGCGCCTTTCGGGTCGCCGGTGGGATGCCCTGGGCCAGAGTCCGGCTGAGCGCCGTACGCCCCGGCTCCCACCAACAGCAACGCCGCACCGTCCAGCTTCCGAGCAGCGGCGTGGCCGCCGAGTTGCCGTCGGTGGGACGCGAGCGTGCTGCCGGCGAAGGACGCGACGACGGGATCGGGCTCGCGGCGTAGCCGGTCGAGGAGGGTGGTCGCGGCGGCGTACCGGCCGCGGGCACCCAGAACGATCGCGGTCAGCAGGCGTTGCCTGGGCGGGGTCCCCGGCACGTCACCGGAAAGCAGGCGGGCACCGATCAATGGCGGGTCGCCGAACGCGAGGGCGGTCAGGGTCGCTTCGTCCACTCGCTCTTTTTAGCGCGGACCACCGACAAGGACGTGCTCGACGCGGTCCGCAGCGATCGACAGGTCCGGAAGCAACTCGACCTTCACCGGCAACGACACCGGATCCCAGCCCGGGCCACAGGCGAACAGGCGGCTGCGTTGCCGGCCACGTGATATCCGCGCGAACACCCGCGGGTCGGCAGCAGCACGACGGCGTGCCCAAAGCACGACGGCTGCCGGCGCGCTCCTCCGTACGGTCACCGCGAGCACCTCCGGGGGCAGCGGTGTGCCGAAAAGCTGCGCACCGACCCGGCGACCGGCCAACGAAGCCGACAGCGCGTACAGCGGCATCGTGTCGCGTTCCTCAGGTACGCACGCGAGCAGCACCGGACGTTGGTTACGCGGTTGGTCAAGCACTGGCGTCGCCCGTACTAGGGCCGCGTACACGCACTCCGCCAGCATGTACTCCACTTCGGCGCCCGCATGCACGCCACGCCACCGCGCGCCGAGCGCCATGAGCACCGGGTCGACAACGCCGGACCACGCGGGCAATACGCCCAGCTCGTCTATGGCGTCCGCGAGCATCCGCTGTACTGCGCCGACGTCCATGGCCAACGCCGCCGTGCTCAGCCGACGCGCGAGGCGCGACGGTACTTCGCCGTCATCGGGCGCAGGACTCGGCGTGGCGACTGTGGCCGGCTCAGGCGGCACCGGCACGGCTTCGACCCGCGGCATCTGCTCCAACGCGTACCGCGCTGCTTCGGCCGTCGACGCACCGCGAAGCAGCGCGCGCTGCATCAATTCGAGACGGCCGATGTCGGAGCTGCCGTAGCGGCGGTGGCGGCCGTCGGTGTGCCTGCTGGGACCGAGGCCGTAGCGGCGATCCCAGGTACGAAGGGTGGACGGGGCGACCCCGAGCCGACGGGCGACCGAGGCCACCGGCAGGGTGGGTTCTCCTTCGCTCGATCCGGATCCCACCCGGTCAATATCCAGGCCACTCGCGGCCCCGGCAACCCGAACCAAAACCCCAGCTCACACATCCGGGGGATGCCTAACGGCTGAATCGCCGCAGATCTATTGAACAACTATTGGCGCGCTTCTAACGTTACGGCCGTTGCACCGAATGGAGTATCGGCACCACAGCAGAGCAGCTAATGGCATCGACCGGATGACGGAGGCGGTCAGGATGGCAGACACGCGCAGGCTCCCCGGCCCCAATGCGGACATGTGGGACTGGCAGCTGGAGGGGTCGTGCCGGGGGATGGACAGCGCGTCCTTCTTTCACCCGGACGGAGAGCGTGGGCCGGCGAGAGCCCGGCGCGAGGCGAGGGCGAAGGCGATCTGCCTGTCCTGCCCGGTGCTGGAACTGTGCCGCAAGCACGCACTCGCCGTGCACGAGCCGTACGGCATCTGGGGCGGCCTCTCCGAATCGGAGCGGGAAAACCTCCTCCGGCAGGACAAGCGGGCGCTGACCATGGCGCACAGCTGACCCACAACGGCAGCGACGGGGCGGTGTCCACATCGGACGCCGCCCTTTTCGCTGCGCGTTGCCGTGTGGGTGCCGCGGGGCCTTCCGCCGTGCGTTTGGCTGCCTGCCGCGCTTGCGTTGTGGCCTGACGCGGGTTGCCGGCTTCCGTCCAGCGGCCTGCCCGGCTGCACCACCCCGGGCGTCGACGCTGCCTATCGGGCGGATACGCCCCGCCTCACGAACCGGGACCCCGGCCTCGGCCGACCAGCCAGAGCCACACATCCTCCCCGCCACCCGCTGAGGCTCCATGGCTCGGTGGAATTCCGGATGACTCGTTGAAGTTCCCTCAGCCCCCCAACCTCAGCAGCCCCCGCCACTCCCAGGGGGGACAGCCCCAGCCCAAGTCTATCCGCCACACCAGACAAAACCCGGCCATCCACCAAGTCATCCACAGCACCGACGAGTTGGGGACAACCAAAAACACGCAGGCCAGAGCACCCAGCAGAGAGCAGGCCAAGCACAGACACCGAGCGCCAAGCAAGAAATCCGGGAGACCCACCGAACGACCCCCAGAAACGCCGAAGGGGCGGCCCTCCCGAAGGAGAACCGCCCCGAGGCGGAGACGCGAACTCAGCGCCCGGAAACCGCAAGGCCCCAGAGAACCCGCAGCAACCAAGGCGACCAAGCCGGCGAAGGCGACCAAGGCCGCCCCAGCCGAAGCGCCCGAGAAACCCTCAGTGCGAGTGCCCGTGACCGGCGGCCTCGGGCTCCTCGTCGACCGGCTTCTCGACCACGGAGCTTTCCGTGGTGAGGACGAGCCGGGCGATGGAGGCCGCGTTGGCCACGGCCGAGCGGGTCACCTTGACCGGGTCGACGATGCCGGCCGCGATCAGGTCGGTGAGTTCGCCGGTGGCCGCGTTGAAGCCCTGACCCCAGTTCTGCTCCTGGACCTTGTTCACGATGACCGCGCCCTCGTGGCCCGCGTTGGTCGCGATCCAGAACAGCGGGGCGGTGAGCGCGTCGCGGACGATGGCCACACCGGTGGCCTCGTCGCCGGAGAGCTCGAGCCCGGCGAGTTCCTTGACCGCGTGCACCAGCGCCGAGCCACCGCCGGGCAGGATGCCCTCCTCGACGGCCGCCTTCGTCGACGCCACGGCGTCTTCGATGCGGTGCTTGCGCTCGTTCAACTCGGTCTCGGTGGCCGCGCCGACCTTGATCACGGCCACGCCGCCGCCAAGCTTCGCGAGCCGCTCCTGCAGCTTCTCGCGGTCCCAGTCGGAGTCGGTGGTCTCGATCTCCTTGCGGATCTGCGCGGTCCGGGCGTCGATGGCGTCCTTGGTGCCCGCGCCGTCGACGATCGTGGTGTCGTCCTTGGTGACCACGATCCGGCGAGCCCGGCCCAGCTGCGCGAGGCCGACCTCGGACAGCTTCTGGCCGATCTCCGCGGAGACCACCTCGCCACCGGTGACCACGGCTAGGTCGTCCAGGAACGCCTTGCGGCGGTCACCGAAGAACGGCGCCTTGACCGCGACCGCGGTGATCGTCTTGCGCAGCGAGTTGACCACCAGGGTGGACAGCGCCTCGCCGTCCACGTCCTCCGCGATGATCAGCAGCGGCTTCTTGGCCTCGACGACCTTCTCCAGCACCGGGAGCAGATCGGCCAGCGCCGAGATCTTCTCGCGGTGCAGCAGCACGTAGGCGTCCTCAAGGATCGCCCGCTGGTCCTCGGGGTCGGTGGCGAAGTGCGCCGACAGGAAACCCTTGTCGAACTGCACACCCTCGGTGATCACCAGCTCGGTCGCCAGCGTGGACGACTCCTCGATAGTGATCACGCCGTCCTCGCCGACCCGCTCCACGGCTTCGCCGAGCAGCTGGCCGATGGTGGCGTCGCGCGAGGTCACGGTGCCGACCTGGGCGATGTTCTCTCGGCCCTTGACCGGGGTGGCCCGGGCCTTGAGCACCTCGACGACCTTGTCCGCCGCGGCCTCGATGCCCTTGCCGACCGAGGTCGGGTTGGCGCCGGCGGCGACGTTGCGGAGACCGTGCTTCACCAGCGACTGGGCCAGCACCGTGGCGGTGGTGGTGCCGTCGCCGGCGACGTCGTTGGTCTTGGTGGCGACGTTCTTGGCCAGCTGCGCGCCGAGGTTCTCGAACGGGTCTTCGAGGTCGATCTCCCGGGCGACGGTGACCCCGTCGAGAGTGATCGTCGGCCCGCCGAACTTCTTGTCGAGGACGACGTGCCTGCCGCGCGGGCCGAGGGTGACCTTGACCGCGTCGGCGAGCTTGTTCACCCCGCGCTCGAGCGCGCGACGAGCGTCCTCGTCGAAACTGATCTGCTTGGGCATAGCGCTTTCCGCTTACCTTTCGGGTGTCGTGCGACGCAAAACGCCCCGCACCCCGGCATGAGCGGGGCCCGGGGCGTCTTTGCGCTGCGAGTGACGCGTCAGTTGATGACGGCCAGCACGTCGCGGGCGGAGAGGATCAGGTAGTCCTCGCCGTTGTACTTGACCTCGGTACCGCCGTACTTGGAGTAGATCACGACGTCGCCGACAGCCACGTCCAGCGGAACGCGGTTGCCCTTGTCGTCGATCCGGCCCGGGCCCACGGCCAGAACCTTGCCCTCCTGGGGCTTCTCCTTGGCGGTGTCGGGGATGACGAGGCCGGAAGCTGTCGTCTCCTCGGCCTCGCTCGTCTGGACAACGATCTTGTCCTCGAGCGGCTTGATGTTCACGCTCACCGGGTTGACCTCCACGGTCGTCGAAAGCGTCGGCATGATGACTTACGGCTCATACCACCCCCGCCGTCGCGGGTGCCGGGGCGTGTCCGGGCCGTGCGATTAGCACTCTATCCATGGGAGTGCCAGCTTCGCAAGGAGGGCCCGCTCGCGCAGAGCGAACAGCATCGATCCTCACCTGACGGTGTCGTCGCAGCGGCAGAAGGCCACACTCCCACGCCCGGGTTCATTCCCGTCCACCATCAGGTCTTTCTGGTTGGATTCCTCCCGAACGGCATCCGACCCTGGGGGTTTCCGCCATGGCCCGTCCGGTTTCCCGGCTTCTCCGGCGGCTGGCCGCGGCAGGAGCCGCCGTCGTGCTCGCGGCCGGCCTGGCCGTGCCCGCTCAGGCCGCCGAGTCTCCCCGGCAGCGTGAGTTCACCGACGCGGCCGCGGAGTTCGGTGTTCCGCTCGACGTCCTGCTCGGGGTGTCCTACCTGGAATCCCGCTGGGACGACCACGCGGGCTCACCGAGTACGTCAGCGGGATACGGGCCCATGCACCTCACCGACCTGCGCGAGGCCGGCGGAGTCGGCAGCGAATTCGACAGCGGCGAAGATCCCCGAGGAGACGACGCCCGCCCGGCGCTGCACCCAGCCGCCTTCGCCGTGAAGCCCGCCGCTCCCCCGCCCAGCCTGCAGACTGTGGGCGAAGCTGCCGCGCTGTTGCACACCGACGCAGCGAAGCTCCGTACGGACGCGGCGGAGAACATCCGAGGTGGCGCCGCACTGCTCGCGGACTACCAACAGCAGCTCGGCGTACACAGCTCGGCCGCGAAGGACTGGTACGGCGCCGTCGCGCGCTACAGCGGCGCTGAGGACACGACAGCGGCCCGTACGTTCGCAGACGAGGTCTTCGACACCATCAGCAAGGGCCAGTCCCGCACGACGAATGACGGTCAGACTCTCACGCTCGCAGCAGCCCCAGGCGTCACGCCTGACCGTACGCAGGTTACGCGGCTCGGCCTTCGCCCAGACGCGCCGACAGCGGCGGAATGCCCGAAGACCGTGGCGTGCGAATCAGTGCCCGCGCCGTACCAGGAACTCCCCGAAGGGGGTTACGGCAACCACGACGTCGCGAACCGCCCACAGAGCCAGAAGATCGACTACATCGTCATCCACGACACCGAGACCACCTGGGACACCGCGCTCAAGCTCGCGCAGAAACCCAGCTACCTGGCGTGGCACTACACCGTGCGCTCGTCGGACGGCCTGATCGCGCAGCATGTGCCGACGAAGGACGTCGGCTGGCACGCGGGCAACTGGTATGTGAACTCGAAGTCCATCGGGATCGAATACGAAGGCTTCGGCGCGAAGGGCACTTGGTACACCGAAGCGATGTACCGGTCCTCGGCCAAGCTCGTCGGCTACCTCGCGCACCGTTACGGGATCCCGCTCGACCGCGCGCACATCATCGGGCACGACAATGTGCCTGGCACCACGCCGTCGACCATTGCCGGCATGCACTGGGACCCGGGTCCCTACTGGGACTGGTCGCACTATTTCGATCTGCTCGGCGCTCCGCTGCGCCCCACCGCGCGACCGGGCTCGGGGCTGGTCACCATTGCTCCATCGTTCGAGCACAACCGGATCACCTTCACCGGCTGCGACCAGAACGGCTCCGGAAATCCTTGCCCCGTCATGAATTCCGAAGCAGTTGTGCTGCATACCGATCCCGCCGGCTCCGCGCCGCTGCTGAAGGACACCGGACTACACGGCACCAACCCGTCCACAATGGACGTCTCTGACGTCGGCAGTCGAGTGGCGACCGGGCAGCGGTACGCGGTCGCAGGGACGCAGGGCGACTGGACGGCGATCTGGTATCTCGGGCAAAAGGGCTGGTTCCACAACCCGCGCAACGCCCCGGTCGCTGTGCCCGCACGCGGTTTGGTGGCGACCCCGAAGCCCGGTCACGTAAGCGTCCCGGTCTACGGTCGCGCGTACCCGGAAGCGTCCGCGTACCCGGCGAACGTACCCGTACAGGAACTCGCGCCAATGCCGTACACACTCGCGGCGGGCCAGAAGTACGCAGTGGGCAGCGTCGTCGACTCCGAGTACTTCTCGGCGACGACCTTTGATCCCGCGAAGCACGTCGTCGTACGCGGCAAGACGAAGTACGTGGAGATCCAATTCGGCCATCGCGTCGAGTACGTCAAGCTGGACGACGTACAGCTGCAGCCAGCGGCCTGAGGCTTCAGCCCCTCTTTCACGCCGCATTGCAGTATCTGCATGGCGACGGTTCTTCGGGGACACTCGAAGAGGTGAAAGTGGTGGACGTGATGTTGCTGGCCGGTACCCGGCCGGAAGCGGTCAAACTGGCCACGCTGGCCCAGGCGCTGGACACGCGTCCCGGGTTGCGACCGTTATTCGTGCACAGTGGCCAGCACCCGGGCATGGTCGAGCAAGCTCTGGCACCGTTCGACCGTGCCGTGGACGGCTGGCTGGAGGTCCCGCCGCGGAGGTCCGGCACGCAGGCGGAGCTGATCTCCGGCATGCTGCCCGCGCTCGACGAGGCGTTGCGGCGGTACGCGCCGAGCGCGGTCGTCGTACAGGGCGATACCGCCACGGCGCTGGCCGGCGCGCTCACCACGTTCTGGCTCGGCATCCAGGTGGTGCATCTGGAAGCCGGGCTGCGTACGCACGACCTGGCGTCACCGTTTCCCGAAGAAGGCACCCGGCAGAACGCCCAGAGGCCGTGACAGCGGGCTGCGCCTGGCTCGTGGGCACCGACGTGGACCTGATAGTCACAGCCGCGGGCCACGTGCTGTCCGGCGACCTCCGTGCAGCACCTGCAGCCAATCCGTACGGCGACGGCAATGCAGCCGTACGGTCGGCCGTGGCCATCGAAGCGCTGCAAGGGCTCGCATACCCAGCTTCGGCGGCAGACTTGCAGACCGCCACCAGTTAAGCCGTCAGAGGGACACAGTCTGCACCGGAAGGCCGGGGTTGGCGGAGAAGCTCAACGGGGCCGCTGAGCGGCCCGCAGCCACCACGTGGGCGCCTAGAGCCGCGATCATCGCGCCGTTGTCCGTACACAGGCGAGGCCGGGGTACGCGCAGTTCGATACCGGCTTCGGCACAACGTTCGGCAGCCAGCTCGGACAGTCGCGAATTCGCGGCGACGCCACCGGATATCACCAACGTGCCGATTCCCTGTTCGCGTGCGGCACGGATCGCCTTCGCGGTGAGCACGTCCGCGACAGCTTCCTGGAAGGAAGCTGCCACATCGTCGACCGGAATCCCGTTGCCCGCGCGCTCTGCGTTTTCGACCCAGCGCGCGACCGCCGTTTTCAAACCAGAGAAGGAGAAGTCGAACTTCGCGTCGCGCGGACCGGTCATCCCGCGGGGGAACGCGATCGCTGAACCGTTGCCCCGCTTGGCCGCCTTGTCGATCGGCGGTCCGCCGGGATACGGCAGGTCCAGCACCCGGGCCACCTTGTCGTAGGCCTCGCCGGCCGCATCATCCACAGTGGATCCAAGTTCGGTGATGCGGGACGCGATGTCGTCCACCCGCAGCAGCTGGGTGTGCCCCCCGGAAACCAGCAGCGCGAGCACCGGCGAAGGCAGCGGGCCGTGTTGCAGGGTGTCGACTGCGATGTGGCCGGCGAGGTGGTTCACGCCGTACAGCGGCACATCGAGCGCCGCGGCGTACGCCTTCGCCGCCGAGACACCGACAAGCAGCGCGCCGGCGAGTCCGGGGCCTGCAGTGACCGCGATAGCATCCACATTGGACAGCTTGAGCCCGGCAGCGGCGAACGCCCGCTCCGCCGTCGGCACCATCGCTTCCAAATGCGCACGGCTGGCCACTTCCGGGACTACGCCGCCAAAGCGCGCATGCTGGTCGACGCTGGAAGCGACCTCGTCCGCGAGCAGCTCCACCGCACCGTCGTCGTGCAACCGGACGAGACCGACGCCAGTCTCGTCACAGGAGCTCTCGATGCCCATGATGACGCGGGACATCAGGGGGCCACCTCGTCTCGTGCCGGGGCCTGCGCGGGGCGGGCCATTGTGTACGCGTCGGCTCCGGACGGCTGGTAATAACGCTTCCGGATGCCGAGCTTCTTAAAGCCGTGTGCCTCGTACAGGCCTACAGCGGTGTCGTTGTCGGTACGCACCTCAAGGAACACCGGCGCCGCCAAATCGTCGGCGCGCGCCAGCAGCGCGCGTAGCAACGCCTTGCCGACACCGTGCCCCTGCGCTTCGGGGACGACGCCGATGGTGTGCACCTCCGCCTCGTACTCACCACGACGGCCGACCACCGCCAGCCCCGCGTAGCCGAGGAACTCTTCGTCGTCCGAACGCGCGGCGAGGTAGTAGTGGCCCTGATCGAGTTCCGAGTGGAACGCCCGGCTGCTCCACGGGTCGTCACCGGGGAAAAGGAGCTTCTCGATCTCCACGCACTTCGCGACGTCAGTACGACGCAGCTTCCCCAGCTTCATGGTGCAGTCACCCGCTTGCGTCCTGCGGGCTCCACAGCGTCCGGCCGACGCAAGTACAACGGCGTGAGCGGCTTCGGCTCCGTACGCGCAAGCAGTTCGTCACGCGCGGTACGTACAAGCCCCGCCGGCGACGGAAACCGCGGCTCGATCGGCACTACACCGACTGCGTCCGCGTACGTGAGCGCCCCGTCCCCCGCTGCGACCCGGATGTCCGTCTTCAACTCGGCAGGCCGCTGTACGTGCGGTCCATCAACGCGCGCACCCTCTGCGTCGTACGCCGCCCAGTAGACCTCGCGACGACGCGCGTCGGTAACCACGAGGAAGGGCTTGTCTGTGCGTACGACTTCCGCTGCTATCGCATCGAGGCTGCACACCGGGTACACCGGAATGCCGAGCGCATGTCCGTACGCACCCGCCGTGGCCATCCCCGCCCGCAACCCCGTAAAGGGCCCCGGCCCCACACCGCAAACGATTGCGTCCAGCTCGCGCAGCGTTACACCCGCCTGCTCGGCCGCCGCCAGCGCATGCGGCGTGATGAGCTCCCCGTGCGCCCGCGCGTCAACCGTCACCCGCTCCGCCCGGACGATGACCCCGGACCCGTCCACCACGGCAATCCCCGCCGTCACCGCCGGGGTCGCCGTGTCGATCGCCAGTACCAGCACGATTTCCCAGGGTAGCCCTGCGACCGGCCCGTACCCGGAGCGGGCAGCCGGCCGCGCCACCACCACCCGCCCCGGGCAGGCGATGATGCCTCCCGTGACGAACCCCATGCTCCGTACTGGAGCGATCGGACTGCGGAATCACCACCCCCGAAAATCGCGGAATTTCAGGCCAGCACATAGGTGAAATAACGCTATTAACGACCAGCCGGCGGAGACAGGCAATGACGAACTCGTGATGAAAACCACCTCCCACACCGCTCCAGCCAGCCTGCTGCTGCTCGCACCGGCGCCGGCCAGATCACCGCGACCACCCGCGACCGACTCGGCCGCCGCAGGACGAGCAGCCACAACACCTGCACCTACTACGACACCCACCACGGCCGTTACCTGTTCACCTTCAGCAAAGAACCCGGCCACAACCGCTACATCAACGTCGCACCAGCCCGCCCCCAAACAATGATCACGCAGCTACACGCACTCCTGCACAACCTCCACTGACCCATTCCGACGTGTGAATCGCATCGCAGGTGCGCATGGTCCGGCCGCGGTACGGTGCGATGCCAGGTGCCGCCGACGCAGGAGGTCCCCGAAGTGCCCGATCCGCTGTTCCCCGCGATCCACGCCGGTTCCGGGAAGGAAGCGCTCCGGTTCGGGGACCGGTCGCTGACCTACGCCGGGCTCGGCGCCGCCGCCGGCGCGCTGGCCGCCGAGCTGCCCGCGGGCAGGGTCGCGGTGTGGGCCACCCCGACCCTGCACACCAGCGTGGCGGTGGTCGCGGCATTGCTTGCCGGGATTCCGGTGGTGCCGCTCAACCCGAAGATCGGCGAACGCGAGCTCGCGCACATTCTGGCCGACAGCAGCCCCGCGCAAATCCTCGCCGAGCCCGGCGCCGAGCTGCCGGACGGGCTCGCAGGGCTGCCGCGCCGCGACATTCCCCTCGAAGGCGCCGGGGCGCCACCCGCCGAGCCGGACGCGGAGACCCCGGCGCTGATCGTCTACACCTCCGGCACCACCGGCCCGCCCAAGGGCGTGGTGCTCCCCCGCCGGGCGATCTCGACCACGCTCGACGCGCTGGAGAGCGCCTGGCAGTGGAGCGCTGAGGACGTGCTCGTGCACGGGCTGCCGCTGTTCCACGTGCACGGGCTGATCCTCGGCATCCTCGGACCGCTCCGCCGCGGCGGTTCGGTACGTCACCTCGGACGGTTCTCACTCGAAGGCGTGACGAGGGAGCTGTCCACCGGTGCCACGATGTTGTTCGGTGTGCCGACGATGTACCACCGGATTGCCGAATCCGTGGCCACCGACGAGGAGCTGACCGCGGCGTTGCGGCGAGCGCGGCTGCTGGTGTCCGGGTCGGCCGCGCTGCCGGTGCACGACCACCAGCGGATCACCGCGGCGACGGGCCAGCAGGTGATCGAGCGGTACGGGATGACCGAGACGCTGATGAACACCAGCGTGCGAGCCGACGGGGAGCGCAAGCCCGGTTCGGTCGGTGTCCCGCTGGCCGGGGTGGACCTGCGGCTGGTGGACGAGTCCGGTGCGGAGATCGACGGCCGGGACGAGGTCGGCGAGATCCAGGTCCGCGGGCCGAACCTGTTCACCGAGTACCTGAACCGGCCGGACGCGACGGTGGCCGCGCTGGACAACGGCTGGTTCCGCACCGGCGACATGGCCACCCGCGACGACGACGGATACGTACGGATCGTCGGCCGCAAGGCCACCGACCTGATCAAGAGCGGCGGTTACAAGATCGGGGCCGGGGAAATCGAGAACGCGCTGCTGGAACATCCTGGCGTCGCCGAGGCGGCGGTGACCGGTGAGCCGGACGACGATCTCGGCGAACGGATCGTGGCCTGGGTGGTGCCCGCCGGGTACCGGCCGGATGCCGGCGAGGTGGCCGACCACGTGGCGAAGCTGCTCGCCCCGCACAAGCGGCCGCGCGTCGTGCGGTATCTGGATGCGTTGCCCCGCAACGACATGGGCAAGATCATGAAGCGAGCACTCGGGTGAGGACGGCAGGTGAGCTGATCATCGGGATGGCGGCGGCATGTACCGAACTGCCAACGGGCGAACAGCGAACTGGACTGCCCGATTCACCGACGGGGCCACCCACAGACGCACACCGCCCCGACCGAACGCACCGGCGGAACCGATATGGGCAAAACGTGAAGCGAGCATTCCGGTGACCGGCACACGTGTCCTGACCATCGAGATGGCGACAGCATTCACGGAACTACCGACCGACTGTCGCGAACCGAACCATCCGATCCATCGGCCGGGTTACCCGCGGACGTATGCAACCGCAACCAAGCGCACCGGCAAGACCACCATGGGCGCAGAACCTGAAGTGAGCACTCCGGTGAGCACGGCACGTGCGCTGATCATCGAGATGATGACGGCATTCACCGAACTGCCGACGGGTGATACCGAGTTGCCAACGGACGACGGTAAACCGGGCGATAGCGAACCGGGAGACAGTGAACCGGACGACGTCGGCTCGATGATGCCTGGTGGACGGCATCGACCAGGCGACGCCAGCTGCACAACGCCAGCCGGACAACATCAACCAGGCGACACCGAACGCACAACGCCAGCCCGAAAGCGTCGGCCAGGCAGTATCAGCTGCGCAACACCAGCCGGACAACACCGGCGGGGCAGCGCCGACTGGGCGGACAAACCGATCCACGGGCGGTGCCGCTGGCGGGCGTGCTCAGGTCGCCCGCCGGCGCAGGTAGTCGCGAACGAACATGCCCGCGTTATCGAGATGGGCGAGAAGATGAAGCAGGCACTCGCGTGACCACTGCACGTGCGCTGATCACGGGGATGACGTCGTCATTCACCGAGTTACCTGTCGACAGTGGGGACCCGGATAATCCGATCGGCTGGCCGGAGTACCGGCAGACGCACGCAGCCGCAGCCGAACGTACCGGGGAGACCGAATCGGTCGTAGTCGGTGAGGCGCGCATCGATGACGTGCCGGCTGTGGTGATCGCTTGGGAGTTCGGCTTTCTCGGGGGTTCGCTGGGGCAGCGCACGGGTGACCGGATCGAAGCTGCGTTCAGCCATGCGAGGGAAAGAAAACTGCCGGTCGTGTCCTTGATCGCGACCGGTGGCAGCCGGATGCAGCACGGGATGCGCGCGCTTTCGCAGCTCCAGCGGATCGCCCGGGCGTCGGCGGCGGCGCGGGCGGAGGGTGTCGCGCAGATCTCCGTGTTGCGTGACCCGACGACCGGAGGTGGCTGGGCGACGCTCGGCGCAGGTTCCGACGTCGTACTCGGGTTGCCTTTTGCACAGGTGGGTTTCGCAGGCTCGCGCGTACGGCCGGCAACGTCGCCTTCGGAGGCGTATACCGCCGAAGCGAAGTTCGAGTGGGGACAAGTCGACCGCCTCGTCGAGCAGGATGAGCTTGCGGAGGTGCTCGCGCGCTGGTTGCGTTTGCTCTCCTCGCCAACGGCCGAACCCGCACCGCCGCCTACCGCGTTGCGTGAGGTTTCCTTGCCTGAAACGGGTTGGGAAGCCATACAGGCCGCGCGCGCCTCTTCGCGGCCACGCGCCGCGGAATACCTCGACGCATACTTCGACTGGAGAGAGAACGTCCAAGGCGACCGCGCGGGCAACGTCGACTCAGGGGTGCTGTGCGGCTTCGGCTGGCGGGATGGACGCACGATCGCGTACGCCGCGCAGTGCGGCACAGCGACGCGCCCGGCCGGCTTCAGGACCGCGGCGCGTATGGTGCGTACCGCATCCCGGCTCGGCATCCCGGTGCTGACGCTGGTGGACACTCCCGGCGCGGCGAACGACGCGGACGCCGAGCAGGCCGGTGTCGGCCCGGCGATCGCGGAACTGTTCGAAGCGATGGCCACCGCCACCGTGCCGGTCACGACCTTGGTGATCGGCGAGGGCGGTTCCGGCGGGGCATTGGCATTCGCCGCTCCGGAAGCGACCTGGATGGCACCGGACGCCTATTTCTCGGTGACGTCCCCGGAAGCGGCTGCCGCCATTCTGAAGCGCCCGCTTCGGGACGTCCCGGAAGTGACGGAAAGACTTCGGGTACGGCCCCAGGACCTGGTCGACCTGGGGCTCGCCCGAGGCATTGTGCGGCCCTGACGAAAGGTCCCTCAGGCCTCGGCGCGGACCTTCCAGTTGCGCTGGGCGTACGCGACGAGTCCGGAAGCCACCGCGACTCCCGCGGTCGCACAGCTGGCAATGGCCACGAATACTGCCGTCATTACGGCTCCTCCTCACTGGGTGCAACGCGCCGGCTTCCGCGATCGGATCCGGGTGATCCGCACGGGGCCGCCCGGCGCTTGCCGATTGGTCCTGCTATTCGGTGTTGCACTTGGTACACCGCCTGAAACGGGAGCGGTGTTACCGGCCCTGCTCAACCCGATCGAGTGAGACACATCACGTTATGCTGCCGGGTCGCCCTTACTGGGTATCGATCATGGGGCTCTGCCGGACAGACCGGTCGGGAGGGAGCCCGCAGCCGGGAATCCGACCCCGGCAGGAAGGGAGCACTGTGGCACAGGCAGCTGAGGCCGGGGGGACGGCGCAAGGTTCATCGGGAGAATTCACGGTCACCGATCCCGCGACAATGCGCCGGGCCGTGGGTGCGGCGGCCGTCGGGAACATCACCGAGTGGTTCGACTTCGGGGTCTACGGGTACCTCGCGACGACCATCGAGGCCCAGTTCTTCCCGCCGGACAACCACGCGCTGGCCCAGCTGGCGACCTTCGCCACGTTCGCGGTCGCGTTCCTGGTGCGCCCGCTCGGCGGGCTGTTCTTCGGCCCGCTCGGCGACCGGATCGGCCGGACCAAGGTGCTGGCCATCACGGTGATCCTGATGGCGACCGGGACATTCCTGATCGGCCTGATCCCGTCGTACGCCCAGATCGGCATCGCCGCGCCGATTCTGCTCGTCTGTGCCCGGGTCCTGCAGGGCTTCTCGACCGGCGGCGAGTACGCGGGCGCGATGACCTTCATCGCGGAGTACAGCCCGGACCGCAAGCGCGGGTACTTCGGCAGCTTCCTGGAATTCGGCACCTTTGTCGGATATGCGCTCGGTGCCACGGTTTCCTCGGTGCTGCCGCTGATCTCCACCCCGGCTTTCATGGACTCGTGGGGCTGGCGGATCCCGTTCATGATCGCGCTTCCGCTCGGTATCACCGGCGTCTACCTGCGGACGAAGCTCGAAGAGACGCCCGCGTTCCAGCATCTGCTCGAAGAATCCGGCGCGCGCGAGGGCGCCGCGGCCAAGCATGTACTGCGGGACATCTTCGCGAAGTACTGGCCCGCCATGCTGCTGGCCGGTGGCCTGGTGGTCACCTGGAACGTCACCAACTACATGCTCACCGCCTACTTGCCGACCTATCTCAAGGACTCGGACACGATGGAGGCGCACGGCGGGCACGCCATCTCCTCCACCGCTTCGGAATGGCTGCAGATCGCAGTGTTGTGGGCAGCTGTGTTCATCATTCCGCTGCTGGGCAGGCTCAGCGACAAGATCGGCCGCAAGCCGATCCTCTGGGTCGGCGCCGGAGGCCTGGTCGTGCTGGGTATCCCGATGGTGCTGCTACTCAAGAGCGGTTCGGTGATCGCGGTGCTGATCGGGCTGGTCCTGATGGGCCTGCTGCTGATCTGCTTCTCCGCGACCGGCCCGTCCACCCTGCCCGCGCTGTTTCCGACCGAGGTCCGCTACGGCAGCCTCTCGATCTCGTTCAACATCTTCGTGTCCGCGTTCGCCGGTACCGTTTCGCTGGTGATGAGCGCGTTGGTGCTGGCCACCGGCGACCTGAACTGGCCGGGGTACTACCTGATCGTGGCCGGAGTGGTCGGCGTGATCACGTTGCTGAAGCTCAAGGAGCCCGCGAACAAGCCGCTGCCCGGTTCGCCGCCCGCTCCCGCCACCGTGGAAGAGGCCCGCGAGCTGGCCGCCGGTCGCTGAACGCCGTATAAGAGCTGTGAAGGGACCCTTCACGGACTCTGAGTCCGTGAAGGGTCCCTTCACAGCATTCGGCTTGGGGACACCGGCAGTGGGCGAGCGGTCCAGGTGCCGTGGGGTTCGAGGGTGGCGGTGCGGGTGTCGTCGTCGTGGCGGGACAGGCGGACGACCAGGTGGTCCTCGTTGAGCCGGTCCGCGCTGTCTTCGCCCCATTCGACGACCACTGCGGAGCTTTCCAGGTCGGTGTCCAGGTCGAGGTCGTCCAGCTGGGTCAGGTCGCCGCCGAGGCGGTAGGCGTCCACGTGGATGAGCGGGACGCCGCTCGGGCCGGCGGCGTGTACGCGTGCCAGTACGAAGGTGGGCGAGCTGACTCGGCCACCGACGCGCATGCCGTCGGCGATACCGCGGGTGAGCGTGGTCTTTCCTGCGCCCAAGGGACCGGCCAGCAACACGAGGTCGCCTGCGCGCAGCGTCGCGCCCAGCGCGCGTCCGAACGCCATCGTGTCCTCGGGGGTCTCCAGGATCACCTTGTCCACCACCAGTTCCGCCGGTTCGGGGCCGCGCTGCCACCACAGCGTTGCAGTAGGTCTATGAGATGGCTGTTCACCAGCTCGGGTTGTTCGAGCAGCACCATGTGGCCGGCGCCGCGTACGCGCACCAGCTCGGCATCTGGCAGTTCGGCTGCGATTCGTTCGGCGTGCGAGAAGGGCGTGAAGCGGTCCGAGTCGCCGCCGATCACGAGTACCTGCGCGTGTTTCAGGCCGGCTAGCGCGGCATAGCGGTTGTGACTGCCGAGTGTGTCGACGAAGTTCAGCAGCCCGCGTACCGACGTCACCCCGAGCATTTCCAGCATGAAGTCGACCAGCCGTGGTGATACGTCGCGGCTGCCGAAGGCGAGCCGACGCGTCGCCTGCCGGGTGAGCTGTCCACCAGCGGCGCGTACGAATTCCACGAGCCCTGGCTGCCAACCCGCCAGCTCACCGACGCCGCGAGTGAGCGGGTTGTACTTCGACAGCAACGAACGTGGCAACCCGCGTGCGCCGACTTCGCCGGCTGCGGTGGCGATGAACGCGACGCCGCATACGCGTTCCTCGAACAGCTCCGGACGCTGCGCCGCGAGTTCCATGATCACCATGCCGCCCATGGAGTGTCCCAGGAAGACTATCGGCCCCTCAGGTACCAACGCGCGCAGCACGCTGTCGAGATCGTGCGCAAGCTGTTCGATGGTCGACGTCTCGGGGGAAGCTTTGCCGGACTGACCGTGGCTGCGATGGTCGTAGTAGACCTGCCGTACGCGAGGCAACCGCAGCGAAGCGACGTCGCGGCGCTGGAAGTGCCACGAACGGCGAGACAGCGCGAAGCCGTGTACGCCGACAAGGGTCAGCTCCGGCTTCTCGCCGTCCGAAGGATCGATTTCCTCCACCGAAAGCGGCGTGCCGTCCTCAGCGGCGACAGTCGACGTCCGGTCCGGCTTCAACTCTCCCAACGGCTCTACGGGGGGCGAGTCCTCGCTCGGCTTCCGCTGTTGCGCGGCCACGACCGCGGCTGCCGCGCCGGTGGCCAAAGCACCCACGCCGCCGATGACTGCCCACAACCGTGCTGAAGGCTTCACAACCGCTCCCCCACGTAGCGTCGCTGAACCCGAGGCCGGTACATCGATGTGACGATCTCGTAGTCGATGGTGCCGAGCTTGTCCGCCCACTCGCGCGCGGTCGGCTCCCCCGCGTCCCCCGCGCCGAACAGCACGACCTCGTCCCCCACGGCCGGCGCATCGTCGCCGCAGTCGACCACCAGCTGGTCCATGCACACCCGCCCGACGACGGGACGACGACGGCCGCCGACCCACACGTCCATGCGGCCCGACAACGAGCGTGGCACGCCGTCTGCGTATCCGACGGGTACGAGCGCCACGGTGGTGTCGCGCGGCGTGGTCCAGGCCTGTCCATACGACACGGACTCCCCGGCAGGCAACCGTTTGATGAGCACCACGCTGGACCGGAAGGTCATCACCGGGCGCAGGTCGTCGGCGGTGTCCACCGGGTTGAGCCCGTACATGGCGATGCCCGGACGGACCAGGTCGAAGTGCAAGTCGGGCCGAGTGAGCAAGGCCGCGGAGTTCGCCAGGTGCCGGATCGGATCCAGCCCGGCTGCCCGCGCGCGGTCGTACGCGTCGGTGAATCGCTTCGCCTGCGAGTCGATCGACGCGTGGCCGGGCTCGTCCGCGCAGGCAAGGTGCGACCACACCGCGACGGCATCGATCTCCGGGGACGCAGCCGCCGCCTCGACGAGCGCGGGCCACGCTGCGGGCGGACAACCGTTGCGGGACAAGCCAGTGTCGATCTTCAGGTGCACTCGTGCCCGTTTGCCGGCACGGCTGGCGGCGTCGGCGATCCGTCGCAGTTCGGCAAGCGAGCTGGCACCTAGGTCGACGTCTGCCTCGATGCCCGCCGCGAAGTCCACTTCGGGCACGTCGAGCCAGCTGAACAGCCGCGTGGTCAGCCCTGCTGCTCGCAGGGCCAACGCCTCGGCGAGAGAGCACGTACCCAGCCAGGTCGCGCCGGCCTCGACCGCAGCGCGGGCGACCGGCACCGCGCCGTGCCCGTACGCGTCGGCCTTGACCACGGCCATCACCGCCGCACCGGAGGCACGCGAGGTCAGCAGGGAAACGTTGTGTCGCACAGCGTCGAGGTCGATCACGGCCTCGGCCCGTGGGGAACTGGCAGTCATAACGACCACCAGTTTCCCACGGCGGAGGATCAGGGCAGGCGCTGCCCGGAGGTGCCGGAGAACACGTGCAGCTCGTCCGGACGGATCCGCAGGTGCAGGGTGTCGCCGATGGTGGGTGGGGTACGCGGGTCGACGCGCGCGACCACGTTGCGTGACGAGCCTTCCGCGGTGGCTTCGCCAGCGGCGGTGAGCCTGCCGTAGACGTACGCGTCCGAGCCGAGTTCCTCGACCAGCTCGACCTTGATCGGCAAAGTCCCCTCGGCGTCGGTGGTCACCTCCAGCGACTCCGGGCGGAAACCGAGCGTGACCGCGTTACCGTCTGCCGCAGCACGCACCTCCGGGGTAAGCGGGACGCTCGCATCACCGACTTCGGCGCCTTCGGCAGTGAGCTTCGCGGTGACGAGGTTCATCGCCGGGGACCCGATGAAGCCTGCCACGAAGACGTTCGCCGGCTTGTCGTACAACGCGCGCGGAGTGTCGCACTGCTGCAACAGACCGTCCGACAGCACAGCGACGCGGTCTCCCATCGTCATGGCTTCCACCTGGTCGTGCGTCACGTACACGGTGGTGACGGCGAGCCGACGCTGTAGCGCGGCAATCTGCGTACGCGTCGAGACGCGCAGCTTCGCGTCGAGATTGGACAGCGGCTCGTCCATGAGGAACACCTGCGGTTCACGGACGATCGCACGGCCCATCGCGACCCGCTGACGTTGACCGCCGGAGAGCGCCTTCGGCTTACGGTCGAGGTACTGCTCGATGTCCAGCAGCTTCGCGGCGTCGAGCACCTTCTGCTTGATCTCCGACGCCGGACGGCCGGCGATCTTCAGCGCGAAGCCCATGTTCTGCGCCACGGTCATGTGCGGGTACAGCGCGTAGTTCTGAAACACCATGGCGATGTCGCGCGAACGCGGCGGCAGCTGCGTGACATCGCGATCGCCGATCCACACCGCGCCTTCGTCGATGTCCTCGAGACCGGCGAGCATGCGCAGCGCGGTGGACTTCCCGGAGCCGGACGGGCCGACCAGCACCAGGAACTCGCCGTCGGCGATTTCCAGGTTCAGCGCATCGACGGCGGGGCGCTCGGTGCCGGAGTACCGCCGAGTCGCCTTGTCGTAGGTGATAGTGGCCATCAGTCAGTCCTCTCCGAACTTCACGGGGACCCTGTGCGCGGCCTGGCGCGCTTCAAGGTGGCGACGCTGGATTTCCTTGCCCACGAAGCGCTGCCCCTCGACCGGCTCGTCCAGCTCAAGCCGGCTTTCCGATCCTTCGCCCAGCCACGCCGGCGGTTCGGCAGTGCCGGCGAGCGCCCAGGCGGCCTGACGCGCGGCACCGAGTGCGACGTACTCACCGGCTTCCGGGATGACTACAGGCACACCGAGCACGATCGGCGCGACCGCGCGCACCGCAGCGGACTGCGCGCCGCCACCGATGAGCTGTACGCGCCGTACGTCCATGCCTTGCGCGCGTACGGCGTCCAACCCGGCTGCAAGCCCGCACAGCATGCCTTCCACCGAAGCGCGCGCGACGTTCTCCGGTGACATGTTCGTCCGCGTAAGGCCGTGCAACGAGCCCGTGGCGTCAGGGAGGTTCGGAGTGCGCTCGCCGTCCAAGTACGGCAGCAACGTCAGCCCGCCTGCGCCCGCTTCGGCGGACAGCGCGAGACGGTCGAACTCCGACAGTCCTACGCCCAGCATCGCAGCACCGGCAGTCAGTACACGGGCAGCGTTAAGCGCTGCAGTCAGCGGGAGAAACCGGCCGGTGGCGTCGGCGAATCCGGCGACCAATCCGCTCGCGTCGGCGGAACCGTGCTCCGTGACGCCGAAAACGGTGCCACTGGTACCAAGGGAGATTACGGCGTCGCCCGGTGCCAGTTCCAAGGCCAGGGCAGCCGCCATGTTGTCTCCCGTACCCGCGGAGACCAGCATGCCGTCGGAAGTATGCCCAGCAACGTCCGACGGGCCGAGCACGGTAGGCAGCTCCGGCGTACGGCCGCCGAAGGCGTGCGCCAGCACGTCGTGCCGGTAAGCGTTCTCCAAGGGCGAGAAGTACCCCGTGCCGGACGCGTCGCCTCGATCGGTCACCGCGGTCTCGGGACGGTCGAGCAGCCGCCAGGTGAGCCAATCGTGCGGCAGCAGTACGCGCGCGACGCGATCAGCAAGCTTCGGCTCGTGCTCCGCGAGCCAACGCAGCTTGGTGACGGTGAAGCTTGCGACGGGCACCGAACCGACCGACTTCGCCCACACGCTGGGGCCACCCAGCTCCTCCGTGAGGTCCTTCGCTGCCTGAGCGGAACGGGTGTCGTTCCACAGCAACGCGGGGCGCACGACCTCACCGGCTTCGTCGACAGTGACCATGCCGTGCTGCTGGCCGCCGATGCCGATGGCCGACACGCCCTCCAGCACGCCGCCGGTGGCTTCGCCGAACGCCTGCCACCAGGCGGCCGGGTCCACCTCCGTGCCCTCCGGGTGCGGTGCGCGACCGGTACGCACGACTTCGCCGGTGCGCGCGTCACAGACCACCACCTTCGTCGACTGGGTCGACGAATCGACCCCGGCCACCAGCTCAGCTGTCATAGGGCTGCCCTTCCTCGACGTGTTCCACCATCTCGACGGCCGTACCCGCGTTGAGCGCGGCCTCGATCTCTTCGGTCGGTGTGGCATCGCTGGTGATCAGCAAGTCGTAATCGGCGACCGTGCCGTGCGCGTACGTGGCAGTGCGACCGAACTTCGCGTGGTCGATCACGAGCACGTTGCGGTTCGCGAAGCGCAGTACGGCCTTCTTCAGCTCGGCATAGTCGCGTACGGGGTGAAAGAGCCGACCGACCGCGACTGCGCTCACCGAGACGAACGCTATGTCCGCGCGAGTGCGCTCCAGCAACGCGAGCACATCGGGACCGGAGCAGGAGTCGTACTCAGGGTGATAGCGCCCACCGGCGACCACGATTTCGACGCCTTCGCCGAGCAGCCGGGCGGCCTGCAGGGAATTGGTGACCACGGTCAGGCCCTCGACCCCGGAAAGCCGCTCCACCAACGGAAACAGCGTGGTGGAGTCGTCCACGAAGACCGTCTGGCCGGGCTCGACCTGCCGGATCGCGGCGCCGGCGAGCGCCTCTCGCTCGCCCTGGTGCAGCGTGAATCGGCTCGCGGTTTCCATGGTGAGCGCCGGATACGCCTCAACCTTGCCGCGCAGCTTCCGCAACAGCCGCCGCTCGGCGAGGTCGTCGAGGTCGCGGTGCATCGTCATGAGACTCACCCGGAACCGCGCGGCGAGGTCGTCGATCCGCACCTCGCCCGCCTCGATGACGTGGTCGAGGATCTCCCGACGACGCTGCTCGACCGAGGCATCGGACGAGCGAGTCTTGGACACGCCTCACTCTTACCAGATATTGCACCAAGAGTTAACGCATAATTCGATAACTCACGGCGCTTCGAGCACCTCCGCCGACCGGAGGATCTGCTCGAGACCGAAGCGGAAGCGGGCGTCGAACTCGGCGGAGTGGAACTCGTCCACCATCGAACTGAGCACCGGAAACTCCTCCGGCACGCGCTCCGGCAGGTCGGCCCCCGCGGCGGCCTGCTCCTCCTGGACGAGACCGAGGGTGAAATAGAACAGGCTCCAGCTCGTCCAGATCGCGGTCCGGCGAGTGGGACACCCCTTCAGCAGCGCGGTCACCACGTGCTCACTGAAGCCGAGCGTCCGCGGCCCGAGGACGAAGGTGCCGGCGACGACCCGGGCGCCGTCTCGGTGTCCGAGCATCGCGCTGCGCAGCCGCTGGTGCAGCTCGACGGTCCGGGCGTCCCAGCCACTCGGCAGATCGTCCAGGCTCATCTCGGCGAAGATCGCCTCGGCCAGCAGGTCCATCAGCCGCGATTTGGTGCGGATGTGCCACATCACCGTGTTCATGCTGACCCCGAGATCCGCAGCAATGGCCCTGGTGGACAGCTTTTCCAGGCCACCACGGTCAAGCACCGCGAAGGCTGCCTCGATCACCTGATCGAGTGTGATCCCCACCTTGATCGGTTGCCTCTTGGTCACCGCCCAAGTATACCTGACAATAACCTCTTACTTAGTCACTGATAGAGAAGGGCCCGGGATCATGCAGACCGGAGCACAACCCGCGACCCGGCCCGGCCGGACGCTCGCCGCGGTCATCCTCGCCGTGGTGGTGGTCCTGATGGGGACCACGATCCTCAACGTCGCGCTGCCGACCATCCAGGCAAGCCTCGGCGCGAGCACCACCGAACAACAGTGGATCCTGAACGCCTACACGCTCACCTTCGCCGGATTCCTGCTCGTCGCGGGAACCGCGGGTGACCGGTTCGGGCTGAAACGGCTGCTGATCTGGGGGCTGATCGCCTTCGCGCTCACGTCGGCGGCCACCGGTTTCGTCGGCTCCCCGACGGCGATCATCGTGCTGCGCGGGCTTTCCGGGATTGCCGCGGCGATGATCATGCCGACGAGCCTCGCGATCATCATGCGGGCCTTCCCCGCCGAAAAACGTCCCCGCGCCATCGCCACCTGGGCCGCGGCCTCCGGAGCGGGCGCCTCATTCGGCCCGGTCCTCGCCGGAGCCATACTCAGCTCGGGCCTGTGGTGGGGTTCGGTGCTCGAGCTCATTGCCGTATTCGCCGTGGCCGGTCTCGTCGCGGCACTGCGCTGGGTACCGGGAATTCCCGGCAGTGGCACCGGAAAGCTGCGGATGATGCCGGTGCTCGGGTCGCTGGCCGGGATCTGCCTGCTGGTGCTCGGCGTGGTGCACGTCAACAGTGGCGGCTGGGGCGCGCCGGGTACCTGGCTGCCGATCGCCGCCGGAATCCTCGTCCTGGCAGGTTTGCTGCTCGCGGAGGTCCGGCATCGCGAGCCGCTGGTCGACGTGCAGCTGTTCCGGAACGGCTCGTTCACGATGGCGACGGTGGCACTGACGATCGTCACGCTCGTCGTGTTCGGCTACCTGTACTACACCGTGTTCTACCTGCAGACAGAGCTCGGTTTTTCGCCATTGAAAGCAGGTCTGGTCCTGCTTCCGCCGACGCTCGGCTCGATGATCGGCGCCCCGCTGTCGCGCTGGGCCGCGACCAGGATCGGCGCCCGCGCGACCATGGCGGGCGGGCTCGCGCTCATGACCGCGGCCTTCCTCGCCGCCATGACCCTCGGCAAAGACACCAGCATCGCGTGGTTCATGGTGGACAGCGGGGTGCTCCAGCTCGGCTTCGCGACGGTGCTGACACCGGCCACCACCCTGGCGACGTCCACGGTGCCTGCCGAACGCTCCGGCGCCGGGTCCGCGCTGCTGAACACGCTGCGCCAGCTCGGCGGCGCGCTCGGGGTCGCGGTGCTGGGGTCGGTCCTGTGGTCGAGCTACGGCTCCACGATGACCGACCACCTCGCGGCCGCCCCCGAGGCCGTCCGGCAGACGGCCACGAAGTCCCTGAGTGCGGCGCTGTCCACGGGCGATCCGGTTGCGGTGACCGCCGCCGGCCCAGCGTTCCTGGACGCCATGCAGCTGACGAATCTGGTCGCCGCCGCCATCACCGGACTCGCCTTGCTGGTGGTCCTTCTGGTGCGCACGAAGCGCCACGCGGCACCGGAACCGGAACTGGCGTCCGCCGCTTCGTAGCGATCACGCGACGGCGCGGATCAAGCGGAGTGCGGCAGGAATCGCGTCGACCAACCCCGAGGCTGACGTCGGTACGTCTTCGGCGGCGAGGGCGCCGGCCAGGGAATGCACCTGGGCGGCGGCTGCGGCGGCGAGCCACGGGTCGAGACCGGCCGCGAGCAGCGAGCCCACCAGGCCGGTCAGCACATCGCCGGAACCTGCGGTGGCCAGCCACGAACCGTGTGGCTGGTTCACCGCGACCCGGCCGTCCGGCGCGGCGACCACCGTGCAATGTCCCTTGAGCAGCACCACCGCGTCGTACTTCGCGGCTGCTTCGCGGGCGGCGGCCACCCGGTCCGCACCCGGGCGACGGCCCATCAGCCGCTCGTACTCACCCGCGTGAGGGGTCAGCACCAACGGCGTGTCCGGGTCGCGCGCGTCGAGTACTTCGGGCGTGTGCGCGATGATCGTGGTCGCATCGGCATCCGCGCACACGGGCACGCCTTGGCCGAGGATGTGCCGCAGGACCTCGCGGCCTTCCGCGCCCGTGCCGATGCCGGGGCCGACCACCCACGCCTGCACCCGGCCCGCGTCAGTGACCGAACCGGTCGCGACGATCTCCGGCCAGCGTGCCCGGACCACGTCCGCGGCATGCCCGGCGTAACGCACCATGCCCGCCGTCGCCCGCACCGCGGAACCCGAGGCGAGCACAGCGGCGCCCGGGTAGGTCGCCGAACCGGCCGCGATGCCGACCACGCCCTGGCTGTACTTGTCGTCCCCCGGACCGGGCACCGGCCACACGGCGGCGATGTCCGCCGGCTCCAGCCGGTACAGATCCGGCTCGCCGAGCGAAGGCCGCAGGCCGATGTCCACCAGCACGACCACACCGCACTCCTGCGGCGCCAGCGCGTGCACCGGCTTGAGCGCACCGAAGGTGACCGTGCGCGTCGCCGTGACATGCGGGCCGTCGGCGGCACCGGTGTCCGGATCGACGCCGCTGGGCAGATCCACCGCGACCACCGGCGCTGCCACCAGCCCGGCCAGCCGCGCAGCCTCCGGACGCAACGGGCCGCGCGCGGAAATACCGACGATCCCGTCGACCACGACATCGGCCCTGGAAATCCACTGTGGACCGTCCACAGCAGACACTGACCGGCCGCCGGAACGGCGCAGCGCGGCCAATCCCGCCGTGTGTGCCTTCGCCGGGTCCAGCAGCACCGCGGTGACCGCGACCCCACGCCGACGCAGGAAGGCGCCCGCCCACAACGCGTCGCCGCCGTTGTTGCCGGACCCGACGAGCAGCACGGCCCGCCGCCCGGACACCCCGCCGGTGCCCTCGGCCAGGACCGCGGCCACCTGCGTGGCCAGGCCGAACGCCGCCCGGCGCATCAGCTCGCCGTCCGGCGTCACCGCCAGCAGCCGGTCCTCGGCCGCCCGGATCCGTGCGGTGGTCCAGATTCCCTGCACGGCGGCGGCCTCCCGCTATTCGACGGTGACGGACTTCGCCAGGTTACGCGGCTTGTCGACGTCGTACCCGCGCGAGCGGGCGATCTCCGCGGCCAGCACCTGCAGCGGAACCGTGGACACCAGCGGCTGCAACAGCGTCGGCACGGCGGGCACCTCGATCAGCTCGTCCGCGAACGGGCGCACGGTCCGGTCGCCTTCCTCGGCGATCACGATCGTGCGCGCGCCTCGGGCCTGGATCTCGCTGATGTTCGACACCAGCTTCGAGTGCAGCACCGCCCGGCCCTTCGGCGACGGCATCACCACGACCACCGGCAGGCCCTCTTCGATCAGCGCGATCGGACCGTGCTTCAGCTCGCCCGCCGCGAAGCCCTCCGCGTGCATGTACGCGAGTTCCTTGAGCTTCAACGCCCCTTCGAGCGCCACCGGGAACCCGACGTGCCGGCCGAGGAACAGCACCGCCCGCGAATCCGCGATGCGCCGCCCCAGGTCCCGCGTCTGCTCCACAGTGGAGAGCACCTTCCGCACCGCGGCGGGCATGGCCTCCAGCTCGGCGAACTCGCGGGCGACCTCGTCCGGGTACTTCGTGCCGCGGGCCTGCGCCAGGGCGAGACCGACCAGGTAGTTGGCCGCGATCTGCGCGAGGAACGCCTTCGTGGAGGCGACGCCGATCTCCGGACCGGCATGCGTGTAGAGCACCGCGTCCGACTCACGCGGGATCTGCGCGCCGTTGGTGTTGCAGACGGCCAGCACGCGGGCCTTCTGCTCCCGCGCGTGCCGCACGGCTTCCAGCGTGTCCGCGGTCTCGCCGGACTGGGACACGGCGACCACGAGCGTGTCCCGGTCGAGCACCGGGTCGCGGTACCGGAACTCCGAGGCCAGCTCCACCTCGACGGGCAGGCGGCACCAGTGCTCGATAGCGTACTTCGCGACCAGGCCCGAGTGGTAGGCCGAACCGCAGGCGACCACGAACACCTTGTCCACGTCGCGCAGATCCTGATCGGAGATGCGCTGCTCGTCGAGGATGATCCGGCCGGCCTCGAAGTGCCCGCGCAGCGTGTTCGCCAGTGCCTCGGGCTGCTCCTCGATCTCCTTGAGCATGAAGTACTCGTGGCCGCCCTTCTCGGCGGCCGAGAGGTCCCAGTCCACGGTGAACGGCTTGGCCTGTGCGGCTTCGCCGTGGAAGTCGGTGACCCGGTACCCGTCCCGGGTGATCACCACGAGCTGGTCCTGGCCCAGCTCGACCGCCTCACGGGTGTGCTCGATGAAGGCCGCGACGTCCGAGGCGACGAAGTGCTCGCCCTCGCCGACCCCGACCACCAGCGGCGAGGACCGGCGGGCCGCGACGATCGTGTCCGGCTGGTCGGCACACGTGACGACCAGCGTGAACGCACCTTCCAGCCGACGGCACACGGCCGCGACGCTGGCCGGCAGGTCGCCCTTGGTCTCGCCCTCGGTGTAGGCGCGGGCGACCAGGTGGGCAGCGGTCTCGGTGTCGGTGTCGCTGGCCAGCTCGACACCGGCGGCTTCCAGCTCGGTACGCAGCGCGGCGAAGTTCTCGATGATGCCGTTGTGCACCACGGCGACCCGGTTGCTCGTGTCGCGATGCGGGTGGGAGTTGCGGTCGACCGGCGCCCCGTGGGTGGCCCACCTGGTGTGGCCCATGCCCGCGGTGCCCTCGAATCCGTCCCGGCCCACCTCGTCGAGGCGGGCCTCCAGATTCGCCAGGCGGCCCGCCTTGCGCTCGACGTTCAGCGCGCCGACGCCGTCCAGCACCGCCACGCCCGCCGAGTCGTAGCCCCGGTACTCCATTCGCCGCAGACCACCGAGGACGACGTCCAGCGCCGGCCGATGTCCGACGTATCCCACGATTCCGCACACGCGGACCAGCCTAACCAGACCTGTCCAGTCCCCCACTCCGGTCCCTAACCCACCCGGAGTACCGGCCCTGACCTGCGTAGATATCGGTCATGCGCGTGCGGTTGCACGAGTGTGGCCGGAATCTCGTCACCCCGGCGGACCGGGGTCGCGGCAACCAGGCTGACGGGGCACGTGCGGCGGGCGGGCCCCGGCCGGATGCGGGCAGTAAGGTCACGCGCATGGCCAGCAAGCCCAAGCAGCTGCTCACGGAGCTGTCCCACCCGGGTCCCCACGAGGTCCTGCGCGGCAACCTCGCACTGGTCGGGTTGCCCGGGGTCGTGTTCACCCCGAGCCGCGGGCTGGGACTGCCCGCGCTCGCGTTCGGGCACGGCTGGCTGCAGCCGCCCACCCGCTACCGCCGGCTGCTGCACCACCTGGCCAGCTGGGGCGTGGTCGCCGCGGCGCCCGCGACGCAGACCGGGCCGCTGCCCTCGCACCGGCTGCTGGCCGGCGACCTGCTCACCACTCTGGACGTGATCACCACCATCCGGCTCGGCCCGGACGGGATCAGCGTCGACCCGGACAAGCTCGGCCTCGCCGGCCACTCCACCGGTGGTGGCGCGGCCGTGCTGGCCGCCGCCCAGTCGGCCGCCGCGGGCGACGACGGCAAACCACGCGTCCGCGCCGTCGCGACCGTGGCCGCCGCGCAGACGTTCCCGCCGGCCAGTGAGTCCGCGAAGGTGGTCACCGTGCCCGGCCTCCACCTTGCCGTGGAGGACGACCTGGTGGCCCCCCCGGTCGGCCACGCCGAGGCGATCGCCCGCAACTGGGCAGGCCCGGTCCAGCTGCGCGCCCTCGGGAAGTCCTCGCACCTGGCGGTGACCGAAGGCCGGCACTGGAGCCAGCTGCTCCTGCAGGGCAAACCTCAGCGCGGCACTCAGCAGCTGACCCGCGCCCTGTTCACCGCGTTCTTCCTGACTCACCTGACCGGCACGGACAAGTACCTGCCCCTGCTGGACGCGGACGTGAAGCGGGCGGCCATCGAGCTGCCGGAGGAACCGGCCGCCTGAGCGGGCTCACCACGTGACCGGTCAGGTCGCGAGCCAGTCCTTGTCCTCGTAGTCCTCGTCATCGTGCTGCTTGGCCGGCTGAGTGGCATGACGCGCATGGCTGCCCGGCGAGTTGCTGTGTGCGGAGTCCTCGTCGTCGAAGCCGAACTCCATCTCACCGCTCGGCCTTTCCCCCACGGTGGACTCGGTCGCCCAGCCGCCCGCGGCCTTGGCCCGGCGGCTGCGCTCCTGCAGGCGCACGAACACTTCGCCCTGGACCCGAGCCTGCTTGTCCAGCTTCTCCTTGCTCTCCGCCATCGCCTCGGCGCGGCTGCGGTCGAGCAGCCCGGACCGGGCGGTGCTCTCCGCCTCCAGCGAAGCCAGCTTCGCCCGCATCGCCGCCAGCGCGTCTTCAGTACGCATCGGACTGCCTCCGGCTATCGGGTGCTGGTGGTGTCGTCGTCGAGCGAGCCGCTGATCCGCCGACCCGACGAACCGGAGCCGAACAACCCGCCCGGCGCGCGGTACGGGTTCGACGAGCGCTCCTGGTCCCCGCCACTCGGAGCGGAGCCCAGCCCGCCGCCCATCATCATCCCCATCGCGGGCGACGGCTGCTGATCGTCGTTCCCGGACGGGGTGTTGCCCAGCTCGACGATGGAGGAGTGCCCGGTCATGCCCGCCCCGCCGTGGTCCCCGCCCGAGGGCGCGGTGCCGAGCGGGTCGTCCATGGGCCGCCCGATGCCGTCGTCGGAAGAGAACGGGTTGAGCACGGACTGGGCGGTGGTCGAGTCGTCCGGCCCGGTCTGGGCGACGGGCACGTCGGGCAGCTCGTGCCGGGCTGTGGTGGATACCGGCTGTGGCGCGGGACTGGCGGCGTGATCGTGCCGCGGCGCGGCGTCCTGTCCACTGTGGACAGTTCCGGCCTGAGCGGGGTCCTCCAGGGGCAGGGTGCCGCGGTGTACGGGGTCTTCAGGCGGCTGGGTGCCCTGCTGCGTGGCATCCGTCTGGAGCTGCGAAGGGTCGACCGTGAACCGTGCGGGGTCCGCCTGCGGCTGCGTACCGCCGTGGGCCAGCTGCGACGGGTCGGCCGGGCGGTCGTGGTCGCCGAGGGTGTAGGTGACCGGCTCACCCGTGCCATCGTCGACGGTCACGACGGTCGGTCCGTCCGGGCCTTCGGGCCGCTCGGCGGTGATCTTGAGACCAGCGTCGTCGATGTGGATCTTGCCGTCCGGACTGGGCTGGTACTTCGGGGAGTCGCTTGGCTGGGGGTCGCCCGGTCGACTCGGCGCGCCGGTGTTCGCGCCTGGCTGATCCGGCCCGCCCGCACCCCGGTCCGGATGGCCGGGGGAATGCGCACCGGGCCTGTCACCGAAGTCGAGCTGGTAATCCTTCGCTTGGCCGCTGCCGTCGTTCACGCTGATGCCCATCCGGCCGTCCGTACCGGGCTCGCTCAGCGAAAGCTTGTGCGCACCCTGCTGAACCGTCACGGTCTCTGGCTGCTCGGCGTCGGGCTTGATCGCTTCCCCGGTGCGCGGGTCGATCGGGTAAGGCTGCCCGGTCTTCGGATCCGTCTCCAACGGCTGGTGCGTGACCGGGTTGGCGTTCGGATCGACGGGGGGTGGCGGGGTCGGGGGTTGGGGTGACGGAGCCTGGGGTGGCGGGGGCGTCGCGGAACTGCCGCCGCCGGAACCGGTTCCCGTCCCCGGGCCGCCGGACTGGGTCCCCCCGCTGTCCACCGGCATCGAGCTGAGGTTCGCGAAGGGATCTTCCGGCAGTTGCGTCAGGAAGTCCGTGAGGGCCTTCCACGCACCGTCCACGGCGGTGTGCGTGTTGGTGCACATGGTCTTGAAGTCGCGGAGATAACCGTCGAAGAACTTGCCGAAATTGTCCCGGCAGTACTGGGTGCACTGATCGGCGATGTGGTTGACCGTCTCGTCGTTCAGATCGCAGTCATCGTCATTGATCAGGTCCTGCGACTGCTGATCCAGGAACTTCCCGCAATGCTTGAAATCGTCCTGGCTGGCGTTGCCGCGCAACTCCGCGATCCGGATGATCCGGTCGAGGTCCTGCGCGGTGACCGGGCCGAGCGCGTCGACCCGGTACTTGATCACCCAGTTCGCCTTGTCCCGGCACGCCTTCCCGATCGAACCGCAGGCGCTGCGCACCGCCTCGGCAGCATGCGTCGCCGCGTCGGAGACCGCCTTCGCGTCCTCGGTGTAATTCTTCTGGTAGCTCTTCGCCTGCTCGGCCGCGCTCCCCTCCCAGTTGGCGAGGTCGGTTTGCAGTTCACCGGTGACGTTGGCGGAGGCGTTCCGCACCGCGGTGGCGAGCGCGGTGAACTCGTCGGCCCCCGCGCTGAATTTGGTGAACGGGATCTTCCGCTGCTCGTCGTAGAGCTTGTAGAGATCGTCCTTGTTCGCCGGCTGATAAGTACCGACGACCGCGACCGCCCGGTTGAACAGCGGAACGAACACGTCGAACGTGCGCATGCCCGCCTTGCCGAGATCGAGAATCTCGTCGGAACTGCCCGCCCCGGCGTCCGTCTTCGAGGCCCGGCTCCCCTGGTCGTCGAGCTTGCTCTTCGCGTCGTCGGCGGCCTTCTTGTCGGCTTTCCGATCGTCTTCCTGCCCCTTGTCGTAGAGCGCCTTCGCATTGTTGTAGGCGTTTTCGACCGTGCTGGAATCGCTGTCGGCCCGGTTGACGTCGCCCTCGCTGATGTGGAACTTGTCCTTCAGCATGTCGCGCCAGTGGTTGAAGTCTTCCTTGTCCTTGAACCCGTACCGGCTCGGGTCGGACACATCCTCGACGTAATCAAGGTAACGCAGCGCGAGATCGCGACCGGTGTCATTGCCGACCAGCCGGGGATCGTAAATGATCTCCTGGACTTCCTGCTTGCTCGGAATGTTGTCCCCGGCGCTCGCGCTCACTTGCCGCTCCCGGTCACGGCCTGCGCGTTCGCGTCTTCCCCAGCCTGATACTTCCCGCCAGCCGAATTGAGCCGCTGGGCGAACGCGTCGGAGGCCTTGAGGTAGGCGTCGGCCATTCCCGCCAGGCGCACGACGCCGCTGTGATACGAATCGAAGTTGCCCGTGTGCGCTTCACCGAAGTCGGCCTTGGCGATCTGCACGTCCTTGACCGCAGCCAACGGCTGCTGCAGCGTGGTGCGCGGAACCTCGCCCAGCGCTTTCGCAGCTTTGGTCAACGCCTCCGTGTCGACCTGGTGTCCGCCTGCCATTGCCGTCCCTCCCTGCGCGCACCCGCGCACCGCACCCTAAGACGCAGGCAGGGTGCCACCGGTGCCTTCACACTCGCACCCGGAATGTACCGGCCTGACCGCCGGTAGCGCAGAAAGTCGGGCAACCCGGATGAGTCAGGAGACGGCGGACACCACTCCGGCAAGGCGATCGGCAGCGGCCTGGGCGGTGGCGTGGGCCGGGGCTTCCACCATCACCCGGACGAGTTGCTCGGTTCCGGAGGGCCGGAGCAGGACGCGGCCCTGTTCACCGAGTTCGGCTTCGACCTCGCCCACGGCGTCGCGGACCTCGGTGGAGCCGGCCACGGCGGCCTTGTCCGCGACCGGGACGTTGACCAGGACCTGGGGCAGGCGGTTCATCACCGCGGACAGTTCGGCGAGCGGTTTGCCGGTGGCGGCCATCCGGGCCATCAGGCGCAGGGCGGTCAGCAGGCCATCGCCGGTGGTGGCGTGGGCCGGGAGGACCACGTGGCCGGACTGCTCGCCACCGAGGGCCAGGCCGGAGGCACGCAGCTCCTCCAGCACGTAGCGGTCACCGACGGCGGTGGTCACGACGGTGATGCCGTGGGCCTTCATCGCCAGGTGCAGGCCGAGATTGCTCATCACGGTGGCGACCAGAGTGTCCTTGACCAGCTCGCCTTCCTCGGCGAGGGCGAGGGCGAGCACGGCCATGATCTGGTCGCCGTCCACCAGTTCGCCGGCCGCGTCGACCGCGACGCAGCGGTCGGCGTCGCCGTCGTGCGCGATGCCGAGGTCGGCGCCGTGCTCGACGACGGCGGCACGCAGCCGCTCGGGGTGGTTGGAGCCGCAGTGGTCGTTGATGTTGATGCCGTCCGGCTCCGCGTGCAGCGCGACGACCTCGGCGCCGGCCCGGCGGTAGGCCTCGGGCGCGGCCACCGCGGACGCGCCGTTCGCGCAGTCCACCACGACCTTGAGCCCGGCCAGCGGGTGCGGCGTGGCCTGCACGAGGTGTTCGACGTACTGGTCGGCGGCGTCGGTGATCTCGGTGACCCGGCCGACCCCGTCGCCGGTGGGGCGGGTGAGGGCCGAGGGGTCGAGACCGGCTTCGATCTCGTCCTCGATGCTGTCGGGCAGCTTGTGCCCGCCCGCGGCGAAGAGCTTGATGCCGTTGTCCGGCATGGGGTTGTGCGAGGCGGAGATCATCACGCCGAGGTCCGCGTCGAGCGCGCCGACCAGATATGCGACGGCGGGGGTCGGCAGCACGCCGAGCCGCAGCACGTCCGCACCCGCCGAGGCGAGGCCCGCCACCACGGCGGCCTCCAGCATCTCGCCGCTGGCCCGCGGATCCCGGCCGACCACCGCGACCGGCCGGTGCGAACGGTCGTGCGCGGCGAGCACGCGGGCGGCACTCGCGGCGACCGCGAGCGCCAGCTCCGGGGTCAGCTCGGCGTTGGCCAGTCCGCGTACCCCGTCGGTGCCGAACAGTCGAGCCATCTCGACCTCCTTGTCAAAGCCGTCGAACAATGCTGCCACGGCGACCCCGACAACCTAGCGGCGAACCATGGTCGAGGATCCCCTCCCCCACCCCGAAAACGCAACCGGCGGCACACGAGGAAAACCTACGTGCGCCGCCGGGGGTCCAGGGGGCTTGCCCCTGGCGGGGGCTTGGGGGTTCGACCCCCAAAGGCTACTGCGGAGTGAGCCCAGGCGAAGCGCCCTCAGACGCCGGCATGGCTCGACCCGCGACAGCAGCGGAAATCAGCGCTTGCTGTACTGCGGAGCCTTGCGGGCCTTCTTGAGGCCGTACTTCTTGCGCTCGGTGGCCCGCGCGTCGCGGGTCAGGAAGCCGGCCTTCTTCAGCGCCGGACGGTCCTCGCTGTCGACCTCGACCAGCGCACGGGCGATGGCCAGGCGCAGCGCACCGGCCTGGCCGGAGATGCCGCCGCCGTGCAGGTTGGCGAAGATGTCGAAGGAGTCCGGCTTCTCGACCGTGACCAGCGGCTCGCGGATGAGCTGCTGGTGCACCTTGTTCGGGAAGTACTCCTCGAGGGTGCGGCCGTTGAGCTTGAACTCACCGGTGCCCGGCACGACGCGAACGCGCACCACGGCCTCCTTGCGGCGGCCGACGGTCTGGGCGTTGCCCCCGGCGGCCCGCGACGGACGTGCGGCGGCGGGGGTCTCGCTGGTCGCCACGGCCTCGCCCTCGGGGGTCTCCGTGGAGGCGACGACCTCGGTCTCGGTGCTGGTCACAGACTGTTCCTCGCTCACTTCGCGACCTGCGCGATCTTGGTGATCTCGCGCGCCTGCGGCTGCTGCGCGGCGTGCGGGTGCTGCGGGCCGGCGTACACCTTCAGCTTCTTGCCCATGGCGCGGCCGAGCTTGGTCTTGGGCAGCATGCCCTTCACGACCTTCTCGACGAGGCGCTCGGGCTTGGTGTCGAGCAGCTCGCCGAAGGAGCGCTTCCGCAGGCCACCGGGGTAGCCGCTGTGCCGGTAGGCGAACTTCTGCTCGCGCTTGTTACCGGTGAGCGCCACCTTGTCGGCGTTGACGATGACGACGAAGTCGCCGGTGTCCACGTGCGGGGCGTAGGTCGGCTTGTGCTTGCCGCGCAGCAGCGTGGCGACCTCGGTCGCGAGCCGTCCGAGCACGACATCCTCGGCGTCGATCACGTGCCAGGCACGAGTGACGTCGCCGGGCTTGGGGCTGTACGTGGGCAAGGGTCTACCTCGTCGTCAACATTGCGTGTGGGTTCTGTGCGGGCCGAGCGCTGACGCGCCGCAACGCACAACGACGTATGACGATACCCCTGGGGTACCGAAGCGGTGCGACGGGGGTCGCAACCCGGTCCGTCGCGCGGTGCCGGACTTTACCGTTCCGGGTCGCCGGAAGCCGCCGGAAACGCTGCGTCGCTGCTCCGGACACCTCAGTCGGCCGCGCAGCGCGCCCGGCCGAGGACCTGGGGACAGGGGTGAGCGGTCGAGCGAGGACGCCCCGGACGATCTGTGCCACGGTTGCGACGCTGGCGCTCGCCACGGCGTGCGGGCAGGCCCGTGCCGGCACCGCGCTCGCGGACGGCGACCAAGCCGCGGCGTACGTCGACGCGCACCGGCAGCCCCGAGAGCCGCGTAGCGCACAACCGGTCGCAGCGGGACCCGAACGAGATCATCGACACCCTCACTCCGGCCGAAGGCACAGGCGAGTACGTCTTCCTCGGGGCGACGTACAAGTCGCTGGCGCCGACGTCGTGGGTGTCGATGCCGAAGCCCGAAGCGGGCCTCACACAGCCGTGCGCGTGGACCTGCGGCCGGACTCCGCAACCATCCAATGTGGACAATGCGACACCGGGCGGCGGGTTCGGCGCGTTCGCCGGGGACACCTTGGCACAGAATCCCTTACAGGACGGTGTTTCCCGGGTACTCGAAGAGAGTTGCGGAGACCCGGGTGTCCAGAATGTCGAATGCCCGGCCGGAGAAGCCGCCGAAAACGGGACCACCGTGCAGATCGGCGGGCAACCGAAGAAGGTGACCGCAGGAGTCCTCAACGACAAGCCGGAATACGCGTCGGCGCGCCACGCCGAGAACCCTTGCGCAGCAACAAAAGGGCTGCGCACGAAAACGGCGGGCCCGCACCCGGAGGTGCGCGGCCCGCCGTGGTTTCGCCGGAACCCGGATCAGAACAGGTTCTGCACGTTCCGGTCCGTGGCCTGGTAACCGTCGGCGATCTGCGGCAGCACGGCGGCGATCTGCGCGAGCAGCTGCTTGAGGTCCTCGAACTTGCTGTCCCACTGACCCTGCGCGACCATGTACTGGTCCTTCGCCTCACCGGTCCAGTCCTGGACCAGCGGGTCGAGGTCCTTCTTCAGGTTCTCGAACAGGGTGGCCAGCTGGTTGGTGGTGGCGGTGCAGTCCTCCGACGCGCGGTGGATGGTCGCCGGATCAACGACAATGCGGCCGTCAGGCATGGTGAACTCCCATCAAAGAAAGAAAGCTGGTGAAAGAAAAAAGAAACGAGCAGCTCAGCCGAGGACGCCGAAGCCCTTGTTCATGGACTCCATGATTTCCTGCTGCTGCTGCTCCGAACGCTGGTAGGTGGAACCGGCTTCCTTGAGCAGTTCACCAATGTGCTGCAGGGCGGAGTTGAGGCCCTTGCCCGTTTCGTTGAAGCGCACCATCACGTTGGTGAACGCGGCCTGGGCCTCGCCCTGCCAGCCCGCGCGAGTGGCCTCGATCTCACCCTCGAGCTTGGACAGCTGCTGGTCCATCTGCGCACGAACGTCAACGACGCGACCTTCGGCCGCGGTGAACTGTTCAGGAGTCCCGGTAAAGCCGCCAGCCATGGGAGCTACCCCCTTCGTTAGTGGTTGTGCGTACCGCCTCTGTGTTCCGGTACGCACCTACGACGAAGACAGTGCCAGTTCGGTTCACACTTGTCGCGATTTCCCGGGAAGTAGTTGCTTGCGTGAACGCCGATCGGGGGAACCGATCCCCGAACGGATCATCGACCCGGCAAGGGCCGGCCGAAAAGATGGTTGCCCACCAGCGTGATTAGCACTCGCACAGCGGCACCGAAGCTCACGCCTCACGCATGATTCGCACCTGCGAAAAGTCCTCGTCTTCACCCGGCCGTGGCGAATCGGCGGGAACCGGCGCGGATTCGGCGGGCACGACCGGGAGCGGCAGCCCGCACGCGCGGCGGAACCGTCGCGCGGCACCACGCAAGGCCGGTGGCGTCGCGGCCCCGGCCGACGGCCGTCGCCTGCCGAATTCCTTGCGCAGTTCCCGGTTCTCGTCGCGGTGGCGCTCGGTGCGGGCGAGGGCGGTGCCCGCGACCCGGCGGGAGAACGTGACCGCGTCCTGTCCCGCGCGGGTGAACGCCGCCGCGGCGGACTCCGGTTCCGAGGACACAAGCGGCTCCTTCAGTCAGTTGCCGATCTTCAGCGTCCGCACAATCTGCGTACAGGCCGCATCGACGCGCTGCCGCAACGCCGGATCCCGGTACTGGCAACCGACGTGCACCCCGAGCCGGCCCTGCACCACGACGTACCAGTCGACCTCGGCGCCGTCTTCCTTGCTCTGGTGGTAACCGAGCACGGTCCGGCCACCATAGGCCACGTCCGGCCGGAATGCGCTGTATCCGGCACGCTGATTCACCGTGGAACGCAGATCCTGCTGGAACCGCTGCGGATTCGCGGTGGCGTCGTAATCGAGTACGTGTTCCTCCGCGGCCACCAGATCATCGCCCGTGGGGACGTCCTGCGGGCGCAGGATCACCTGCCGGTCGGCGACCACGTCACTGGTCTGAATCCAGTCCGCCGGTGCTTCGAGACTGAAGTCGTATTGCCGGAACGTCCGTCCGGCCGCAGCCGAATCCCCCGAGCTGCTGAAGATCGCTACTCCCACCGCGACAAGAGCGGCGACCACCACGGCAGTGCCGATCAGCACCAGCGGCCGACGCCGGTTCTTCGCACCGCTGCCCGGATTCACCGCAGGCGGGATGGGCACCGGAGCGCCGGGGGTGCCCGGACGGTACGCGGCCGGGCCGGCGCCGAAAGCGCGACCGTACTGGCCCGCCGGAGCCGCGCGACCGGGAAAGGAACCGGGCGGTGGTAAGGGAAAACCCCGTCCCGGCGACGGCGCAGGCGGCCCGCCACGGTGAGCGCGGACGTCCGGTTGTCCGGTCGGGCGAACCACCTCGGTCCGCTGCTGCTCCGGATGCGGCCCCGCGATCGAGGTACCGGGCAGCGCGCCGGTGCGGTCCGGATCGATCTGCACCGCACGCAGCGCGCCACGGGCGACGACCGTCTCCGGCTGGTCGAGACTGGTCGGCACGACACCGGTGCGTTCGTGTGCCAGCCGCGAGATCATCGGGATCCGGCTCGACCCGCCGACCAGGAAGATCGCGGCGAGCTGCTGGGGCCGCAGCCCCGCGTCCGCGATGGCCGCGCTGGTCAGCTCGACCACCCGGCCGAGCGGGGTGGCGATCAGCCGCTCCAGATCCTCCCGGGTGACATGCGCGTCCGGAAACGGCGGCGGCAGCGGTACGTCGGTGTAGGCGTGCCGGGACAGCGTTTCCTTGGCACCACGCACATCCTGGCGCAGCACCCGGCGACGACGCCGGTCGGCCAGCTCCCGGCCCGCCACCAGTTGTTGCCAGGCCTGCGGATCCGCCTCCGACACCAGTGATCCGACGTGGTCGAGCAACGTCTGGTCGATGTCCGCGCCACCGAACCCGGGGTCCCCGCGAGTGGCGAGCACCTGGAATCCCCCGCGCCGCGGCGGCCCGCCCGCGGCTCGCGCGGCTTCCGGCGAGCGGCGGACCACGCTGACGTCGACGGTGCCGCCGCCGAGGTCGAGCACCGCGAGCACGTCACCCGGGGTGCCGGAGTACTCGACCGTGCGCCCGTCCGGCCGGGAACTCGGCGCGAACGTGGCCGCGTGGTAGACCGCCGCGGCGACCGGCTCCGGCACCAGGGCGACTTCCCTGGCCAGCCGCCCCGCGGCCTGGCGGAGCAGCCGGGTGCGAATGGCGCCCCAATCGGCCGGATGCGTGAGCACGAGGAGATCGACCTCGGCCTGCCCGGCAATGCGCCGGGCCTCCGCGACGCCACGGGCCAGCACCGCGTGCACGACGTCGGTCACCTGCAGCACGGAATCGCCGAGCAGCAGTTCGCCTTCGTCGATCCGCCGCTTCGGATTCGGCTCATAGCGCGACGGATCGACGGCGGCCTGCCGTTCGGCCTCCTGGCCGACGAACAGCGTGCCGTCGGCCGCCGCGTACACCGCCGAAGACATGAGCGGCTGGCCGTCGATGACCACCACCTGCGGGTCGCGCCCGTGGACCGACGCGACAACGCAGGTGCTTGAGGTCCCGAAGTCCACCGCGACCCGCACGCTCACCCGGCACCTCGGTCACCGGCCGCCGGCACGCGCTCGTCGCTGTGGTTCAGTCGGGCTGGATCCATGAGACCTGTACGAGTTGGCGGCCGCCCTTGCGGCTGAGCATGGTGCCCCGGCCGGGCGGCATCGGGCCGGCTTTGATGGTGCCGATGAGGGCGCCCTCGTCCTTGGAACCGTTCATGACCATACCGGGTGCGGCGAGTTCCTTGAGCTTGCCGATGATCGGGTCGTAGGCGGCGCGGGAGGCGCCACCGGTGCGGCGGACCACGATCAGGTGCAGGCCGACGTCCTTGGCCTGGGCGAGGAACTCCGACAGCGGCTTGAGCGGGTTGCTGGTCTGGGTGGCGACCAGGTCGTAGTCGTCGACCAGGATGAACAGCTCGGGGCCGGTCCACCAGGAACGGTTCTTCAGCTGTTCCTGGGTGACGTCGGGGCCGGGCAGGCGCCGGGTCATCGACCCGTGCACGTCCTTGACCATGCTGTCCAGCTGCGCCGACGACACGGCGTAGCCGAGCAGCGAGTCCCCGGACAGGAAGCCGAGCATGGTGCGCCGGTAGTCGACGAGCAGGATCACCCCTTCCTGCGCGGTGTAGCGCTCGGCGATCCCGCGGGCGATCTGGCGCAGCAGGTTCGTCTTGCCCGACTCGCCGTCGGCGAAGGCGAAGAAGTGCGGCTCGGCGTCGAAGTCGAGATACACCGGCGAGAGGTCTTCCTCGCTGACCCCGAACGGCACGAGCTTGCTGTCCCGGCGCTTGTCCTGTGCCAGCACGTCGTCGTAGGTGATCAGCTCCGGCAGCAGCCGGACCTGCGGCGCGACCCGGCCCCGCCAGGCGCCCCGGATCTTCGCCACCGCGTCCGCGACCCCGGCCGCCAGCGTGTCCGGATCGCTGGACCCGTCGATCCGCGGCAGCCCGGTCAGCAGGTGCAGCTTGTCCCGGGTGAGCCCGCGCCCCGGCCGGCCGGTGGGCACGTTGCCCGCGGTCCGCCGGTCCATCTCCGACTCGGTCGGATCACCCAGCCGCAGCTCGAACCGGGTCCCGATCATGTCCTTGATCGCCGGGCGCAGATCCGCCCACCGGTTCGCGGAGATGACCACGTGCACCCCGTAGGCCAGGCCCTGGGTGGCCAGCCGGGTGATCGTCTGCTCCAGCTCGTCGAAGTCGTCCCGCAGTGCCCGCCAGTTGTCCACGACCAGGAACGCGTCGCCGAACGGGTCCTGCTCGGCGGTGATCTCGCCCCGGCGCTTGCGGTTGCGGAAGTCGGTCATCGAGTCCACGCCCAGCGCGCCGAACCGGCCTTCCCGCTCGGTCATCAGCGTGGTCAGCTCCGCCACGATCCGGCGGGCCTTGTCCGGCTCCCGGCGCGCGACCGCGACCCCGCCCACGTGCGGCAGGTCCGCCAGCCCGGCCAGCGTGCCGCCACCGAGGTCCAGGCAGTAGAACTGGATCTCCTCCGGGGTGTGGGTCAGCGCCATCGACATGATCAGCGTCCGCAGCATCGTGGACTTGCCCGACTGCGGGCCACCCGCCACGATCCCGTGCCCCGCGGCGCCGGAGAAGTCGCCCCACAGCATGTCCCGGCGCTGCTCGAACGGCCGGTCCACGACCCCCAGTGGCACCTGCAGCCTGCCGTTGCCGAAGAAGCCCACCGGCGAGAGCCCGCGGTCCTCGGTCGGGTTCAGGTTCGGCAGCATGGTGTCCAGCGAGCTGGGCTCGTCCAGCGGGGGCAGCCACACCTCGTGCGCGGGCGGGCCCTGGCCGATGAACCGCTCGACCATCACGTCCAGTTCGGAAGGCTCGTTCGAGTCCTCCACCTCCGGTTTCGGGGCCTCCTGCGCCACCGGCTCCGGTTCGGGTTCCGGCTCGGGCGGCAGCTCCACGAAGTCCGGTACGAACAGCTGCGGGCGCTTGTCCGCCCGCACCACCGTCGCGGCCGGCCCGGCCGCCTTGATCCCGGCCGGGCGGTACGGGCCCGACACGTACGAGGCCTTGAACCGCACCATCGTCAAGGTGTCGAACTTCAGGTAGCCCGAACCCGGGATCGAGGGCAGCTCGAACGCGTCCGGCACCCCGATCGCCGCCCGCGATTCCGCCGCGGAGAACGTCTTCAGGCCGATCCGGTAGGACAGATAGGTGTCCAGCCCGCGCAGCTTGCCCTCTTCCAGCCGCTGCGAAGCGAGCAGCATGTGCATCTGCAGCGACCGGCCCACCCGGCCGATCTGCAGGAAGATGTCGATGAAGTCCGGCTTCGCGGTCAGCATCTCGGAGAACTCGTCGATACAGATGAACAACGCCGGCAGCGGATCCAGATCGGCCCCGTTCTCCCGGGCCTTCTCGTAATCCCAGACGTTCTTGTAGTTCCCCTTCGCCAGCACCTCCTGGCGCCGGTTCACCTCACCCGCGATCGCGTCCTTCATCCGGTCCACCAGGGTCAGGTCCCCGGCGAGGTTCGTGATCGTCGCGGCCACGTGCGGGGCCTTGTCCAGACCGAGGAAGGTGGCGCCACCCTTGAAGTCCACCAGGATCATGTTCAGGCTGGTCGAGGAGTGCGTGGCCAGCAGCCCGAGCACCAGCGTGCGCAGGAACTCCGACTTACCCGAACCGGTCGCCCCGATGCACAGGCCGTGCGGGCCCATGCCCTCCATCGCGGCTTCCTTGATGTCGAGCTCCACCGCCTGCCCGTACTCGCCCACCCCGAACGGCACCCGGTAGCGGTCACGCACCGGCCGCGGCCGCCAGGCCTGCTGCACGTCGAAGGTCATCGGGTCGCCGGGGATGCCCAGCAGCTCCAGCAGCGTCGGGTTCGACAGCAACGGCTCGTCGTCCGAGGCCTCCGCGCCCTCGCCGCCACCGACGCGGTACGGCGCGATCAGCCGGGACAGCGACTCCGCCTCCACCATCGACAACCGGTCCGGACGGCCGAACCACTCCACCCCGCCCGCACTGCGCGCGCCCAGCCGTTCCTGCTCCACGACCAGCCGCAGGCCACGCCGGGCCGCCAGGTTGCCCAGTGAATCCGACAGGTCGATCAGCGTGACCCCGACCAGACCCTCCTCCAGGATGATCTGCTCCTCACGCGTCACCTCACCGTCGTCGATGATGATCACCACGTGCGGCTGATCCGGCGGCGGCGTCGCATTCCGCGAGAACCGCTGCCGTTCCCGCAATTCCTCATCCAGCCACACTTCGAGCTGCGCCAGCGAACCGGCCATCATCCGCAGCTGCCCGATCCCGTCCGAGAGCGCTGGATGCTGCACGTGCGGGAGCCACTTCGCCCACTCCCACTCCTCTTTCGCCCGGCCGCTGGTGGCCACCGCGATCATCACGTCGTCCGGCGAATGGAAAGTCACCAGCTGGGCCACCATCGCCCGCGCCAGCTGCCGGGTCAGTGCCCGCTCGCCCTGCATGCTCACCGCCGCGAAACCGCGCAAGGTGATCTGGGTCGGCAGATCCGGCACGATCGAATGCGCCCGCACGAACCGCCGCAGCGCCAGCGTCGCGATCGGCTCCAGCTCGTCGACCGGGCCGGTCTGCGGCGGCACCAGCCGGGTCGCCAGCCGGTGCGAGCTGCGCCCGACCCGCAGGTGCAGGAAGTCCTGGTCGTTCTGCCGCCGCTCCCACATCCGCCGGCTCGCGGCCAGCGACCACAGCGACTGCGGATCCGGGTGCACCCACTCCAGCGCCGCCCGCTGGTCGACCATCGCCTCCCGGGCGCGGTCGCGCATCTGGCCGAGGTACCGCAGATAGTCCTTGCGGTCCTCGTCCATCTCGGCCTTCTTGGCCCCGCCGCTCTTGCCGCCCCCGCCGGCGAGCATGCCGACGGTGCCCATCAGCATCATGCCGCTCATCATGATCGTGGTCGGCTGCCCGCCACCGGCGGTGAACATGTAGACCATCATCCCGAGCGAAGCGAAGATCATCACGCCCGGAATCGCCTTGGCGACGATGTTGCCCGGGATCGTGCGGGGTACCTCGGGGGGCGGTTCGAGATGCACCTCGCCACCCGGCGGGCGTGGCGCGGCCAGCCGCGGTGACTTCTTGAACTGCAGCGTGCTCATCGAAGGACCCCTCTACTCCTGCTCGACGCCTGCACCCGGGTGCGCGGGACAACCTACCGAACGCCGCCCCGGAAATCCGGCCAACACCGGGATCGGCGTCGCCGGCCGCCCGCCGCCCGGTCCAGGCAGCCCGAGTGTAGGGACCTGCGCCGACCGCGAGCGCCGCCCCCGGCCCGCCCTGGGGCCTGGCCGGGTATTTCGCCGACGATTTATCGGCAGCGGCTGAAACCGGGCGGCAGGTTCGGTATAAGTTCCCCCGGAGTGACTCATCAGAGCGGGGGCATCTAGTGGCAACGGGCACGACGGTTTTCAGCAGGGTCACGGTGGTGGCACCGACGACACGCATCGACGTCGCGTTGCCCGCCGACGTCGGGGTCGCCGACCTGCTGCCGATGCTCCTGAAGATGGCCAAGGAGGTCACCCCCGACGGCGGAGCGCGCCACGGCGGGTGGGCGCTGGCCAAGCTCGGCGACGCCCCGCTCGACCCGAGCCGCACGCTGGCCTCGCTCGGCGTCGTCGACGGCGAACTGCTGCAGCTGCGCAAGCGCAACGAGAACCCGCCGCCACCGCTGTTCGACGATGTCGTGGACGCGATCGCGGAGGCCGAGCCGGACACCTTCCGGCCGTGGACCAAGGAAACCGCCCAGCGGTTCGGGCACGCCGCGGGCGGGCTCGCGCTGGTGCTGTCCGCGGTCGCGCTGTTCTTCAGTGGCTCGCTTTACGGCGGGTCCTCGATCGGCGCGGCCATCGCCGGCGGCCTCGGCGCGATCGCCTGCGTCGCGGTCGGCGCGACGCTGGCCAAGGGCTACCAGGCCGAGGCGACCGGGGTGCTGATCGCTGCGGCGGGCGGGCTGCCGCTGGCCTTCGTGAGCGGCTTCTGCATCGTGCCGGGGTTGTCCGTGCGGGCGAATCTGCTGCTTGGCTCGGTGCTGGTACTGATCGTCGCCGCGGTCTGCATCCTGGTCATCGGCGCGGGCATCCGGGTGTTCATCGCCGCGGCCACGGCGGGCGCCTTCGCCGCGCTCGCCGCGCTGGTGGCCACGCTGGTCACCACGGCCTCCGCGCCGGAGGTCGCCGCCGGGGTCGTCGCCGTGGCGCTGGCCTGCATCTCGCTGCTGCCACGCACCACGATCTGGCTGGCCAAGCTGCCGCTGCCGCACGTGCCGAGCACCGCGGAGGAGCTCAAGGAGGACTCCGGCTTCCCCGACTACGCGGCGATCGAACAGCGCACCGCGATCGCGCACGACTACATGACCGGCCTGATGATCGGCTGCGGTGCCAGCGCCGCGCTCGCCTCGATCATCGCGGCCAGTGGGCCGAACATCTTCGGCCCGATTCTCGGCATCGTCGCCACGCTCGTGCTGCTGCTGCGCGCCCGTGCCTACGCCAATGGCGCGCAGGCGATCGCGCTGCTCACCACGGGCATGATCGCCGCCGCGGGGATCCTGATCGGCGGGCTCTTCTCGGCCACGCCCGAACATCGGCTGATGTACGTCTTCGGCATTCTGGTCCTGGTCGCCGCGGGTTCGCTGGTGGTCGGCGTGATCTTCCCGAACCAGCGGTTCTCCCCTCCCCTGCGGCGCACCGTGGAGATCATCGAGGCGATCTGCATCGCGGTGGTGCTGCCGCTCGCCCTCGGCGTGATGGACCTCTACATGACGCTGCGCCACCTCAACCTCAAGTGAGGGCCGCGATGGCTGCTGCCTCCCGACGTTCCGCCCCTCGCCGGCTCGGTCTCTCCGGCCGGGCCGGGGCCGCCGTCGTCGCGGCCGGCCTCGGAGTGCTGTCCCCGTTCGCTGCCACGCCGGCGGCCGCGCAAAGCGCCCCGGCCGGTTCCTGGGCCACCCCGCCGCCGATGAACGGCTACGACGGCCTGCCCAACGACACCAAGGCGCCGGACAAGCCCTACGAGCAGAAGACCGACTGCGTCAAGCGCAGCCTCGGCGAGAACGTCCAGATCAACTCCCGCCCGTGGGGCCAGGACTACCTGCAGCTGCTGAAGGCGCAGGAGATCGTCCGGGCCGCCAAGCACAGCGTCGGCGGGAACCAGCGGGTCGCGGTGGTGGACACCGGCGTGACCCGGCACCCGTGGTTCCAGGGCCGGGTGGAAGCGGGTGGCGACTACGTGCTCCCGACCCCCGCCGGGCAGGCCGGGCTGCAGGACTGCGACGGGCACGGCACCGAGGTGGCGGGCATCATCGCGGGTGATCCGAAGGACCCGAAGGTGGGCTTCATCGGAGTCGCGCCGGACGCGCGGATCGTCTCCTACCGGCAGCTGAGCGAGAACTACGGGCCGAAGGACAAGAACAGCTCCCCGAACGGCGGCGGCAGTCCCGGCGGCACCGGGCCACAGCAGGGCGGCAACAACGGCGACAGCAGGCAGATCGAGAAGGGCGACACCGCGGGCACGCTGGGCTCGCTCGCGCAGATCATCCGCGGCATCGCCGACCGCGGCGACATCGGCGTGATCAACATGTCGCTGGACCACTGCCGCCCCGCCCCGCCCGCGGACATCCAGCCGAGCGAACGCCAGGTACAGGCCGCGGTCAAATACGCGACGGACAAGGGCGTGGTGATCGTCGCCGCCGCGGGCAACGTGTCCGACAGCTGCCCGCAGAACGACCAATCCGATCCGAACAAGCCGAAGTCCATCGTGACGCCGCCGTGGTTCTCCGACGACGTGCTCTCCGTCGGCGCGATCGACAAGGACGGCAGCGTCGCGAGCTTCAGCGTGCACGGCCCGTGGATCGGCGTCGCCGCGCCGGGGACCGAGATCGTTTCGCTGGACCCGGCCGAGAACTCGACCGGCCTGGCGAACCGCGTGATCACCAGAGGCACCCAGGCCAGCCCGATCCAGGGCACCAGTTTCGCCGCGCCGTACGTGGCAGGCGTCGCCACGCTCGTCCGGCAGATGTACCCGGATCTCGACGCCCGCCAGGTGATCAAGCGGATCAAGACGACCGCGCAGCACCCGGCCGCACCGGGTGGCCACGACGACTACGTGGGCTACGGCGTGATCGATCCGGTCGCCGCGCTCACCGCGAACCTGCCCAACGACGTCGGCAACCTCGCCACGCCGAACCCGGTGGTGCAGGCCGCCCAGCTGCCACCGGCGGACGGCATCAGCTCCACCCCGATGATCGTCGCGCTCGCCGGTACCGGCGGCGGGCTGGCCGCACTGCTGATCACGCTGTTCGTGATGCACACGATCCGGCGCAACCGGGGACGATCCACGCCGCCACGCTGACCGAGCGTCCGTCCACTGTGGACGGGCGTCCGGTCAGCCACGGCGCTTTCGCTTGGCGGCCTTTTCCGCGTCAGTGGGCTCGCCGAGGACCGGGGGCGTGACCGGATCCGGCTCACCGAAGATCTCCCCTGGTTTGGCCGGGAACCGTTCCCGGCCCTTGCGCGGGCGCTCGCGGCCACCGGCATCTCCGCCGAAACCACCGAAACCCATCATCGGCACGCCGTTGCCCTGGTTCTGCGGCGAAGCCGGTGCGACGGCCGGCAGCGGTTCGACCGGCGCCACCCCCGCCTGGCCCGGTTCGGCGGCGGTCTCCTTGCCGTGCTCCAGCGCGGACGGGTGCACCGAATCGTCGCCCGTCACCTCGTCCACTGTGGACGCAGGTGCGGAATCGCCTTGCGCGGAAAGAACTTCCGTCCCAACCCCTTCGGCCGTGAGCCGGAACTGCCCCGCCGGGTAATGGCGGCGCAGCTCGATGCCCGGCTGTCCGGACGGCGCGTCCATCCCCTCGCACAGCCTGACGAACTGCTGCAGTACGTCCTGGGCAGAGGCGTGCAGCACCTCCAGCGATTGCCCGGTCTCGCGCAGCTGCGCACGGGCGCGGGTGCTCCCGCCGACTGGCAGCAGCGCCGACTCGGACAGCACGTCCGCCGCGTCCACGAGAATCTCCTCGGCCGCGTCGACGATGCGGCGGACCGAGCCGGACAGCTCTTCCAGCGCACCGGCGAGCACTTCGAGCGCGTCCTCGGCACCTTCGCTCGCCGACCGGATCTCGCCGAGGTAAGCGACGAACGCGTCCGCGTCCGGACCCGTCCACACTGCGTCGAGTTTGCCGAGATCCTCGGCGAGATCAGCCGAAACCCGGGCAGCCGTGCCCGCCGCGGCCCGCAGCCGTGCCGCCTCTTCGGTCAGCTCGTCCCACTTCCCGGTCAACGGCCGGTAGAAGGCCTCGACCGGATCGGTGGCACCGAGTTCCCTGGCGAGTTCGGAGACGAACGCCGCCGACGGCCCGGTCACGAGATCCGCCCCGCGCGCTCGATCCGCTCGGCCGCGTCCGCGTCGCGCTGCTCGTGGCCCGAAGTGAGCTGCTCCAACGCTTCCGTGACCGACCGCAGGGCGGCAACCCCGGCACCGAGCTGACGGCGCAGTACCCCGGACGCCACGGCGTACGACTCGCCGACGCCGAGATCGGCGCCGAGCCCGCCGTAAGTCTCGGGTCTGGTCGCGCCCTGGCCCACTTCGGCCGCAGCGGCAGCGAGTTCGTCGGCGGCTCGCGCGACTTTCGCCGCGTAGCCGCCGACAACCGCGCTGTCGATGCGTACAGCAGCCGGTCCCGGCACGCTCATGGCATCCTCCGCTCCACCAGGGTCATGTGTGGAGTGGACGGACGGACTGCCCGGTCAGTTCCCGGCTGCCTGCTGGTTTTTCGCTTGCGGGAACGACCCGGCGTTCGGGTCGATCGGCACCGTGTCGAACTGCTTGAGCACGTTCTGGGTGTTCAGCGACGCCCCGGTGGGCAACAGCCCGATGATCGACTCGGGGGCGGGCAGCCGGTGGTCGAGGCCGAGACTGTCCGCGGTCGTCACATCCGGGACGCCGTAACGGATCCCGCGGTCCGAGATCAGCTGGATCGGGCCCTTCTTGAAGGTCGCGCTCGCGTCGGTCGCCGACTGCACCACAGCGGCGCGGCCGGGCGGCATGTAGAAACCGGTGATCGGCAGCCCGCTCGGCCCGGTGCTGCTGACGTTGAGCAGCTTGGACGAGCCGTCCGCGTTGTTGTCCACCGGGAGCTTGTCGCTGACGTACACCGAGGTGTGCGCTTCGTTCTTCCCCTCGTCGTAGGACCAGCCCAGGCAGGCCACCGGCGAACCCTGGGTGGCGTCCAGCACGGTCGGCACCTGGGCCGGGAAGTCGTCCACCTTGATGTAGTTCGGGTCCGACGGCCGCAGCTGCTGGACCCCGTTGATCGAGGGCAGCGGCAGCACCGGCGTGGTGCTGGAGCTGCCGTTCACCGCGGTGCGCACAATGTCCGCGACGGCGGGCGTCACCTCCTGGATCCCGCCCTGGCTGATCAGCCAGAACTGCTCCGGGCTGCCGGTCGGCTGGGTGGCGAACACCTGGCCGATGGTCATCCCGCTGAGCCCCTGCGGTGGCGTGCCGCCCGCGTTCGCCACCGTCGGCGGGACCAGCTTGGAGACCTCGGGGATCGCGTTCAGGAAGGCTTGGGACATCTTGCGGGCCTTCTCCGGCAGGTGCAGCGCGGCGCGCACCGGATCGTTCCCGCCGGAGGGCACCTCGGCCCGCACCGTGCCCGCGTTCGGCCTGCTCTGCGTGGGCTTGAGCCGGTAGATCAGGTAGGTCTTGCCGTTGCCGGTGGTGCCGAGCAGGGCCGCGTTGTCCTTCAGCTCGGGACCCAGGTTCGGCACTCCGGCGAACACGTCGGTGTCGGTCTGGTTGGGCGCGTCCTGCTGCGGCAGGCTCGGGTCCAGCCGCACCTGGTCGCAGACCGCCCAGTTGGGTGAAATGCGCTGGTCACCGCTCGGCAACAGCTGCGGCCCGTCCGGGATACCGGTCAGCTTCTCGCGCGGGATGTTCTTCAGCTGCTCATCCGAGACGACGGTGGGTGCCTTCACCTCGACCGCCTGCTGCGGCCCGCCCTGTTGCGGCTGTCCGCTGCCCTGCTGTTGCTGCGCCTGCTGCTTCTGCGCCATCAGGATCAGCCTCGCGGAGGCGAGGTTGAAGGTGGGGATCAGCCGCTGCGGATTCCCGGTGACGACGTAGACCGTGCCGGACTGCTCACCGATCACGATGTTCTCCGAGGCGGGCACCGAGGGGGCCGGGCTGAGCAACCCCCACAGCACGAAGACGACCGCGCCGAGCACGCCGAGGATGACCCCGACCACGGTCGCCCGGGAATGGGTGCGCATCGGATCGTGCAGCATCACCGCGTCGCGCCGGACGAGCGCCGACTGCATCCGGCGCAGCACGAACTTGTAGGCCTGAACCTGAGATTTAGTCGTGGGCGTTGATGGCATTCTCGACCTACAGTCCTCCCCGTCGCGGTACGGTTCCGCAGGATAGCCGTACGGGGACCGTCTGGTGTGGGGTTTCTACCAACTCCGGCTAGGGTCAGGCATCCCGGGATCGGCTTTCCGGTACATCGCACTCACGAGGGGAACAGACGCGCGGATGTCCGTCAGCACGCCTCCACGTCCGCCTGGTCCGCAGGGACCGCCGCCGCCTCCCGGAGGTCGTCCCCCGGGTCCGCCGCAGCGGCCCGGCAGAACCGGTGGGCCGGGTGTGCCGCCGGGTGTGCCGGTGATGCCCCCTCGGGGTCCCGGTGGACCTGGTGGGCCCGGTGGACCTGGTGGACCCGGCGGGCCGAGTGGTCCGGGCGGTCCCGGACCGAACGGACCCCGGACCGGACGCCCCGGTGGGCCGAACGGACCCGGCAGGCCCGGACCCGGCGGCCCGAACGGACCCGGCGGAAGTGGCGGTGGCCCAGGCGGGCCGAGTGGTCCGGGCGGCCCCGGCGGTTCCGGTGGTGGCCCGGGTGGTCCCGGCGGCAACGGTCCCGGTGGCCCCGGCGGTCCAGGCGGTTCCCCGGACGGCGAACCCTCCCCTCAGCCCCCCGGCGTCCGGATCTCCCCGCCGCTGCGGCAGCGTTCCGGCGGGATCACGCTCGGCGCGCTGCCGGTCGCGAACCTGGTGCTGCTGGAGATCGGCGTCACGATCGGGCTCGTGCTGCTCGCCATCGACATGTCGCTCAAGTACGTCGCCATCGGGGTGGCCGCGCTCGGGCTGGTACTGGCCTTCCTGCGCTGGGGCGGCAGCTGGTTCACCCAGTGGCTCGGCCTGACCCTGCGGTACCGGTTCCGCTCGCACGGCCGGGTCGCGACTCCGCCGCCGCCCGATCTCGAAGAGCTGCCCGAGGAGAGCGCGGTCACGGGCCCGGAGGACGCCCGCGTCAACCTGCTGCGGCTGGCCGTGCCCGACCTGGTCGTCGCGCACGGAGTGGATCACGAGCGCCAGCAGGTCGGGATCGCGTGGGCCGACGGCACCTGGACCGCGGTCCTGCTGGTGGAGCCGACGCCCGCGCTGATCACCCAGGCCGGCGGCGCGCCCAGCCTGCCGCTGTCCGCGCTGGCGCCCTGCCTCGAAGACCGCGGAGTGGTGCTCGACTCCATCCAGATGATCTGGCACAGCTACCCGGGTTCGGCCGCGCTGCCGTCGGATTCGCCCGCGCTCAGCTCCTACATGGAGGTGCTCGGCCCGCTGCCCGCGGCGGCTCGGCGCACCACCTGGATCGCCGTCCGGCTCGACCCGAAACGCTGCCCGGCCGCGATCCGGGAGCGTGGCGGTGGCGTCGTCGGCGCGCACCGTGCGCTGATCGGCGCGCTTTCGCGGGTGCGCAACGCGCTCGAATCCCGTGGCGTGCCAACGCGTCCGCTCGATCCGGACGAGCTGTTGCGCGCCAGCATCTCGGCGGCGGAACTGACCTCGGTCGCGGGTTCGGCCACGGAGGTCACCCTGCAGGAGAACTGGACCGGCGTCACCGCGGCCGGGATCGGGCACTCCAGCTACGCGATCACGAACTGGCCGAAGAGCAGGATAACCGGCAGCCTCAACGCACTCACCAGCGTACGGGCCTTGTCCGCGACGGTCGCCATGTCGATTTCGCCCTCCGCCGACGAGGGCCGCATCGGCCTGCGCGGCGTGGTCCGGCTCAGCGCCCGCAACCCGCGTGAACTCGACGCCGCCGACCAGCGGCTGCAGAGCATCTCGGAGCGGCTCGGGGTCGAGCTGACCCCGTTGCGGGGCCTGCAGGTCTCCGCCTTCGCCGCGACCCTGCCGATCGGAGGTACCGCGTGAGCATGCGGTTGCGTGACGTCGTCCAGAACGCCGGGGTGTCCCCGGAGTTCTCCGTCGACCCGGCGATGCTGGACGCGATCAGCCCGTCCGGCGACCGCGGCGGGATCGTGCTCGGCTCCGGGCTCAAGGGCGAGCCGCTCACCGTGTCCGCGCTGCGCTCGGCACCCACCCGCATCGTGCTCGTCGGCGGCCTCTATCTGGCCCGCCAGGTGGCCATGCGCGCGATGGCGGTCGGCGCGTGGGTGGTCGTGGCCACCGGGCGTCCGGCGGCCTGGCAGGTACTCTCGCAGGCCGCGGGCACCCGCGATGGGCGGTCGTCCCCGCTGGTGCAGATCCGCCGGCTGTCCCCGGTCGAGCTGCCGCGGCCGTCCGAGGACGCGCCGTTGCTCGTGGTGACCGACGGCGGGCCGACCCCGCAGGACCTGTTCCCGCCCCGGTCGCCGTGGCAGACCACGGTGTACGTGCTGCCGTACCTGCACCCGCAGGCGGGCGCCACGGCCAACGCCGCGGACCTGGTACTGATGCAACGGCTTCCTGCCGGGCAGGCCGAGCTGGCCGCGCGGATCTGGCGCCTGCCCCCGCAGATGATGCGCCAGCTGACCACGCTCAAGGACGACCAGGTGGTGGCGCTCGGCCGCAATCTGTGGCGCCCGCTGCGGCTGGTCACCACACAGAAAGAGCAACAACTACTCGGACCGGTCCGCCGCGGTGACTGAAAACCGGCCGATGATCGCCCGATCGGTTCCCGAATCGGCCGATCGGCTGATCACCTAGGACCAACGGATCGGCCACGATGAGCCACATGCTGATCAAGAAGCTCATCGGGCCGGCCCTCGCCGGACTGCTGCTCGTACCACTCGCACCCGGGGTCGCGACGGCAGCGGACACCCTGCACTGGCAGCCCTGCCGGAAGATCGCCGGCGAATGGCCCGCGGACGACCAGCGCACCGAATGCGCCACGATCAAGGTTCCGGTCGACTACGCGAAGCCGGGCGGACGCACCTTCGACCTCGCGGTGAGCCGGATCAAGGCCACCGGCACCCGGGACGGGGCCATCCTCGTCAACCCGGGCGGCCCCGGCGCCTCCGGAATGGACATGCCGAAAAAACTACTCGATTCGAAGGCAGCCGGTATCGGTGTGCACCACGACCTCATCGGCTTCTCGCCGCGTGGGATCGGCTACAGCGCGGCACTGTCCTGTAAGTGGGACCGGGCGAGCCCGGACTCTTCGCTGACCGAGAAGGAAAAGGCCCGTTTCAAATCCGAGAAGAACGCCACGCGGTACCGGGAATGCGTGGCGAAGGATCCGGAGTTCGTGGCTAATCTGACCACCGGAAACATCGCCCGCGACATGGACCGGATCCGGCAGGCGCTCGGCGAGGAGAAGATCGGCTACTACGGCGTCTCCTGGGGCACCGCGCTCGGTGCGGAATACCGCACGCTGTTCGACGACCACGTCGACAAGATGCTGCTCGACTCGGTGATGGCGTCCACTTTGGACCTCACAAGGGTCGATCACGACACGGCGGCGGCGCAGGAGAACACATTCCACGACTTCGCCGGCTGGCTGGCCGGCAACGACCGGATCTACCACTTCGGCACCACGAAGGCCGCCGTCCTCAAGACGCTACTGGACCTGCGGGCGAAGATCGACCACGGCGACATCGATCCCCTGCTCACCTCTGCCCGCCAGGACTGGCCGGGGTCGGCTCAGGACCTGGCGAAACTCCGCGACGGTAAGCCCGCCCACGCCACGGCACCGGCCGACCGCACCGGCTTCGACTGGCACCATCCGGACCCGACATTCGGCTGGGACCAGCAAGATGCTCTGCTCTGCAACGAATCGACCGGCACCCGCGACTTCGAAACGCACTGGCGCAACCGAACGGCGCTGACCGCCGAATTCCCCATCGCCGGCAGCTACGGCGAATACGACGGTCGCTGCGCCGGCTGGCCACTGCCCGCCACGCCTTGGCATTTCGCCCCGGGAAAGAGCCCGCTTCAGCTCGTCGGGCACGCCTACGAGTCGGTAACACCGCTACCCTGGGCCAAGGAAATGCGCGCCCACATCGGCGGCTCGCTCCTCACCATCGAGGACGACCAGCACGGCTCGCTGCCGTTCCTTCCATGCGCGTCGAAGGCGGTGGAGTTCTTCGACACCGGCAAGACCTCGGACACCACCTGCCCCGGCGCCCCGATCCCGCCGGCGGCCTAGGACCCGGTCACGGGTGGCTGGGCGTCCTCGGCGCGGACCCATTTCGCCAGGCGCTCAGCCACCGACTGGTACGGCAACGTCCCGGTCGCGGACGCGATCACCAGGTCGTAGGCGTCGTCCTCGAGTGCATCCAGGTCGTAGCCGTTCAGCCCGTAGAACACGAACACCGACATCCAGCCCAGCCGCTTGTTCCCGTCGACCAGCGGATCATTCCGGACAAGGGATTCCAGCAGCACCGCGGCCTTGTCGTGCAGCTCGGGATAGGCGTCCTGCCCCATGAGCGACACTTTCGGCCGGTGCGCCGCCGCGTCCAGCAAGCCGAGATCCCGCACCCGGGAAACTCCGAGATCACCCGCGAGGGCGAGCAGATCGTCCAGCGTCAGATACTCGAACTTCACTACTGCTCGAACTTTACTGCGCCAAGCGATCGAGCAAGCCCGCGTACCGGGACCGCCCGGCCACCGAAAGGCTGTGCACCCGCTCATCCCGGACCTGACGAGCCGCGGCGTCGGTGATCGCCCGCACCACCGCCTCGTGCTTGCTCACCCCGTTCACCTCCGCGAGCATGCCCAGAGCGCGCTCCTGCTCCTCGCTCAGCCTCAACGTCATAGCCATACCCAAGATGATACCACTCTGGTATCACGCGCCTCGACGTCGCTCACTGTCCAGTCCCACCACGCACGTTGCGCGTCTGCTCCGCGCGAGCCGCCAGTTCGGCATCCGGGGGGTAGTCCACCGCGGTCAAGGTGAGGCCGTGTGCCGGGGCGACGGCGCTGTCCCGCCGCCCGCTCGCCAGTACGTCCCCCGGCCACTCCGGGGCGCGGCGGCCATCTCCGACCAGCAGGAGAACACCGACCAGGCTGCGGACCATCGAATGACAGAACGCGTCCGCGGAGACCCGGGCCTCCACCAGGTACTCGTCAATCCGAGTCCAGGAGAGGTGCTGCAGCTCGCGGATAGTGGTGCCGCCCTCGCGCTGCTTGCAGTACGCGGCGAAGTCCTGCAGGCCCAGCAGATCCTGCGCGGCCGCGTTCATCCGGTCCGTGGACAACGGACGCCCCCACGCCAGGGTGTCGTTGCGGCGCAACGGATCCACGCCCCACGGCGCGTCCGAGACGCGATAGCGGTAATGCCGCCGGACGGCGGAGAAACGAGCGTCGAAACCGGCGGGGGCCACGCTCGCCCGCAGCACCCGGACGTCGGCGGGCAGCAGCTTGTTCCACCGGCCGCGCATCCGGGTCAGGTCCGGGATGCCCTGCTCGTCCACCGGGATCCGGCCGGGTGCGGCCGGAACCAGCGGCACCACGTCGACGTGCACGACCTGTCCGCTCGCGTGCACGCCGGCGTCCGTACGGCCGGCCACCACGACCGATTTCGGTACCTCGGCGCCCGGTGGCTGGCGCTGCAGAGCCTCCTCCAGGCAAGCCTGCACGGTGCGGCGGCCGGGCTGGCGGGCCCAGCCGGAGAAGTCCGTGCCGTCGTAGGAGACGTCGAGGCGCAGACGAACGAGCCCGCCCTCCCCGGGGGGAGTGGCGGGCTCGTCCGATGCCGGTGTTGCCGTCAGGACTCAGTCCTTCTTGGCGTCCGCGTCGGCCTCGGTCTCGGCGGCGGCCTCGGCCGGAGCCTCCTCGGTGGTCTCCGCGGTCGCGGCGGCCTCCTCGGTCACCTCGGCGGCGGACTCCTCCGAGGTGGACTCCTGCGAGGTGGACTCCTCGACGACGGCCGGAGCCTCGGCGTCCTTCGCGAACTTGGTCTTGCGCGCCCGCTCGGCCTCCGAGGTCACGGTCTTCTCCGCGACCAGTTCGATGACCGCCATCGCCGCGTTGTCACCCTTGCGCGGAAGCGTCTTGGTGATCCGGGTGTAGCCACCCGGGCGCTCCGCGAAGTGCGGCCCGATCTCGGCGAACAGCTTGTGCAGCACGTCCTTGTCCCGGACGACCTTCTGCACGAGGCGACGGTTGTGCAGGTCGCCCCGCTTCGCCTTGGTGATCAGCTTCTCGGCCAGCGGGCGGACCCGGCGGGCCTTGGCCGCGGTGGTGGTGATCCTGCCGTGCTCGAACAGCTGCGTGGCCAGATTGGCCAGGATCAGCCGCTGGTGGGCGGACGACCCGCCGAGCCGGGCTCCCTTGGTAGGGGTGGGCATGGGTTCTCCTCGTTCAGCTCACAGCGTCCGGGCACGCGGCCTCAGAGCTGCTCGGTCTCTGCGTAGTCCTGGCCATCGTCGTGGCCCTCGTCCGAAATCCCGCCGCCGATCCCGGCGACCCCCTCGGCTGCCCAGCCTTCGCCGTCGTACCCGGCGGCGGCCGCGGACGGATCGAACCCGGGCGGGCTGTCCTTGAGCGCCAGGCCGAGGCCGACCAGCTTCAGCTTGACCTCGTCGATCGATTTGGCGCCGAAGTTGCGGATGTCGAGCAGGTCCGCCTCGCTGCGCGAGACGAGCTCACCGACGGTGTGGATGCCCTCGCGCTTGAGGCAGTTGTAGGACCGGACGGTGAGGTCCAGGTCCTCGATCGGCATCGCGTAGGCGGCGATGGTGTCCGCCTCCTGCGGCGACGGGCCGATCTCGATGCCCTCGGCGTCGACGTTCAGCTCGCGGGCGAGGCCGAACAGCTCCACCAGCGTCTTGCCCGCCGAGGCCACCGCGTCCCGCGGGGTGATCGACGGCTTGGTCTCGACGTCCAGGATCAGCTTGTCGAAGTCGGTGCGCTGCTCGACCCGGGTCGCCTCGACCTTGTAGGTCACCTTCAGCACCGGCGAGTAGATCGAGTCCACCGGGATCCGGCCGATCTCCGCGCCCGCCTGCTTGTTCTGCAGGGCCGGAACGTACCCGCGGCCGCGCTCGACGACGAGCTCGATCTCGAGCTTGCCCTTGCCGTTCAGCGACGCGATGTGCAGATCCGGGTTGTGCACGGTGACGCCGGCCGGCGGCACGATGTCGGCGGCCGTGACCTCACCGGGGCCCTGCTTGCGCAGGTACATGGTGACCGGCTCGTCCTCCTCCGAGGACACGACCAGTTCCTTGAGGTTCAGGATGATGTCGGTGACGTCTTCCTTCACCCCGGGAACGGTGGTGAACTCGTGCAGCACGCCGTCGATGCGGATGCTCGTCACGGCCGCGCCCGGAATGGACGAGAGCAGCGTGCGCCGCAGCGAGTTGCCGAGCGTGTAGCCGAAGCCGGGCTCCAGCGGTTCGATGGTGAACCGGGAGCGGGTCTCGTTGACCGTCTCTTCGCCGAGAGCCGGCCGCTGGGAAATCAGCATCTTCCTTGTTCCTTTCCAGACGGCGCCCGCCATATGACGCCGAAGGGATGGCGTGGCGGCGGCGCACCGTCCGCGCCGCCGCCGGTGAAACCTACTTCGAGTAGAGCTCGACGATCAGCTGTTCCTGCACCGGAACGTCGATCTGCGCACGCTCCGGGAGCTGGTGCACCAGCACGCGCAGGTTCGACGGGACGACCTGCAGCCAGGCCGGCACCGGGCGCTCGCCGAAGGACTCCTTCGCCGCCACGAACGGCAGCATGCCCATCGACTTCGGCCGCACGTCGATGATGTCCCACTTGGACACCTGGTACGAGGGCACGTTGACCTTGACGCCGTTGACCAGGAAGTGGCCGTGGCTGACCAGCTGGCGCGCCTGGCGGCGCGTGCGGGCGATGCCGGCGCGGTAGATCACGTTGTCCAGCCGCGACTCGAGGATCTGCAGCAGCACCTCACCGGTCTTGCCCGGACGCCGCACGGCCTCCTTGTAGTACCGGACGAACTGCCGCTCGAGCACGCCGTAGGTGTAGCGAGCCTTCTGCTTCTCCTGCGACTGCAGGAGGTACTCGGACTCCTTGATCCGGCCGCGGCCGTGCTGGCCGGGCGGGTACGGGCGACGCTCGAAAGCCTGGTCGCCGCCGATGAGGTCGACCTTGAGGCGACGCGAGATGCGCGTCGCGGGGCCGGTGTAGCGAGCCATGTTTTAGTACTCCTCCCCGTTCCTCAGACCCGGCGCCGCTTGGGCGGGCGGCAGCCGTTGTGAGGCTGCGGGGTCACGTCCTGGATGGTGCCGACCTCGAGGCCGGCCGCCTGCAGTGAGCGGATCGCCGTCTCCCGGCCCGAACCCGGGCCCTTCACGAAGACGTCGACCTTCTTCATGCCGTGCTCGGCCGCCTTGCGGGCGGCGTTCTCGGCGGCCATCTGCGCGGCGAACGGAGTGGACTTGCGCGAGCCCTTGAAGCCCACGTGCCCGCTCGAGGCCCACGCGATCACCGCACCGGTCGGGTCGGTGATCGAGACGATGGTGTTGTTGAAGGTGCTCTTGATGTGCGCGTGACCGTGCGCGACGTTCTTCTTTTCCTTGCGGCGGACCTTTTTGGTCCCCGCAGTGCGTGACTTCGGTGGCATATTCGAGGGTTCTCCTGTTAACGCGCGTTCTGGAGGTGTTCGGCGACGGCTTCCTGCTGCCCGCGCCGGATGATCGATCCGGCGTCGGTGTAGAGCTCGCGCAGCGCCATCGGACGGGCGTAGAGCGCCTTGGGCGAGACACAAGCCGTCGCGCGGCGGCTCGCGCCGCCTGCCATGCGCACGGCCTTCTTGCCCCGGACGCTCACTTCTTGCCGGCCTTCTTCTTGCCGGCGACCGTCTTCTTCGGGCCCTTGCGGGTACGGGCGTTGGTCTTGGTCCGCTGGCCACGGACCGGGAGACCACGACGCCAGCGCAGGCCCTGATAGGTGCCGATCTCGATCTTGCGCCGGATGTCCGCGTTCACCTCACGGCGAAGGTCACCCTCGACCTTGAAGTTCTCGTCGATGTACTCGCGCAGCTTGATCAGGTCCTCGTCGCTGAGATCCTTCACGCGGGTGTCCGCGTTCAGCTCGGCGGCGGCGATCATCTGCTTGGAGCGAGTACGGCCGATGCCGTAAATGTAGGTCAGCGCGATCTCCAGCCGCTTTTCGCGGGGGAGGTCGACGCCAGCGAGTCGTGCCACTGGTGCTCCTTCTTCGGTTTCGTCTTCAGGTCTGCTCCCCGACCGGTTCCGGAACCGACTCGCCTGTCGTGCCCGTGGCTTGCGCCTCGGGTGTCCCGGCCCCGGCCTGAAGTCCGGGGGTGCGCCGGACCGCTTACGCGGCCCGGCAGGTGCGGGGAGGGTGGGTAGCCGTCAAGCGGCCTGCTGCAGGTGCGGTGCTCAGCCCTGACGCTGCTTGTGACGCAGGTTCTCGCAGATCACCATGATCCGGCCGTGGCGGCGGATCACCTTGCACTTGTCGCAGATCTTCTTGACGCTCGGCTGGACCTTCACGTCTTCCTGCTTCCTGCTCTTCTCTGCTCTCGCGCGATCACTTGTAGCGGTAGACGATGCGGCCGCGGGACAGGTCGTAGGGCGAAAGCTCCACGAGTACCCGGTCCTCCGGCAGGATGCGGATGTAGTGCTGCCGCATCTTGCCGCTGATGTGCGCGAGAACCTTGTGGCCGTTCTCCAGTTCGACACGGAACATCGCGTTGGGGAGCGGCTCCACCACGCGGCCTTCGACCTCGATGGCCCCGTCTTTCTTAGCCATGTCCTCCGCAATCCTGATACACGCCCGAGTGCCCGGCGTGATCGTTCTCGAGCTCGAGTCCTTGCTTACTGGGTGGTGCGTCCGGCACACTCCACCTCCGACTCCGTTGTTCGCGACGATTCACGAGCAGGCTGGAACCGGCGTACGAGCGCGCCGACTTGACAGTGTACGCAACCCATGTAATGCGGCGCCAACGGGGGTCGGGCTACTCCCCTGCGCGGACCACCGGCGATCCGGTGCGCAGCCGGGTCAGGACTCTTCGGGAGCGGTCAGCACCCACGGCCCGTCCGCGGTGATCGCGACGGTGTGCTCCCAGTGCGCGGCCCGCGAACCGTCCGCGGTGACCACCGTCCAGCCGTCGTCCAGCTCCTCGGTCTCACCCCCGCCGCCGGTCAGCATCGGCTCGACCGCGAGCGCCATGCCGGGCTTGAGCCGCGGGCCTTTGCCCGGTTTGCCGACATTCGGCAGGAACGGCTCCATGTGCATCTGGCTGCCGATACCGTGCCCGCCGTACTCGAGGATCATCCCGTAGCCGACGCCGTGCTCCCGGCCGGCCTTTTCGGCCGCGGTCTGCACCGCGTGCGAGATGTCGGTGAGCCGGGCGCCGGCGCGGACCGCCGCGACCCCGGCCCACATCGCCCGTTCGGTGGCCTCGGACAGCTTCCGGTCCTTTTCCGAGACCTCGCCGACGGCGATGGTGACCGCGGAGTCGCCGTGCCAGCCGTCCAGGATCGCGCCGCAGTCCACCGAGATCAGGTCGCCCTCGCCGAGCACCTGCTCCTTCGCCGGGATGCCGTGCACGATCTGCTCGTTCACCGAGGCACAGATCGAGGCGGGAAAACCGTGGTAACCCTGGAACGAGGGCACCGCGCCGGCGTCGCGGATGGTCTGTTCGGCGAGTTCGTCCAGTTCGGCGGTGCTGACCCCGGGCCGGGCCAGGTCCCGGACCGCGGCCAGGGTGCGCGCCACGATCAGCCCGGCCGCGCGCATCGCCTGCAGCTCGCCGCGGGTCTTGACCTCGATCATGCGCCCACGGCGGAGCACCTGCAGAACACGCAATCCTCCGAGATTCACGTGCGGTCGCGCAGCGCTTCCAGTACCCGGCCGGAGACCTCGTCCACCGCGCCGACCCCGTCCACGGTCACCAGGATCGCCGAGTAGTACTCCAGCAGCGGCGCCGTCTCCGACACGTAGACCTGCTGGCGGCGGCGGATCACGTCCTCGGTGTCGTCCGAGCGGCCACGCGACATCAGCCGGCCGACCACCACGTCCTCGGGCACCTGCAGCTCGATCACCGCGTCGAGCCGGGTGTCGGCCTCGGTCAGCATCTCGCCGAGCACCTCGGCCTGCTTGGTGTTGCGCGGGAAACCGTCGAGCAGGAAGCCGGCCTTGGCGTCCGGTTCGGCCAGCCGCTCGCGGACCATCTCGTTGGTGACCGAGTCCGGGACCAGCTCACCGGAGTCGAGGTAACGCTTCGCCTCCTGGCCCAGCGGGGTCTCCTGGCCGACGTGCGCGCGGAACAGGTCGCCGGTGGAGATGTGCGGGATCCGCAGCTGTTCGGACAGGGCCACCGCCTGGGTGCCCTTGCCCGCGCCGGGCGGTCCGACGAGAACCAGTCGCGTCACTTCAGGAACCCTTCGTAGTTGCGCTGCATCAGCTGGCTTTCGATCTGCTTCACGGTGTCGAGCCCGACACCGACCATGATCAGCACAGCCGTGCCACCGAACGGGAAGTTCTGGTTGTTCCCGCTACCGGTGAGGGACAGGAAGAAGTTCGGGAGGATCGCGATGATGCCCAGGTAGAGCGAGCCCGGCAGGGTGATCCGGCCGAGCACGAAACTCAGGTACTCGGCGGTCGGGCGGCCGGGGCGGATGCCCGGGATGAAGCCGCCGAACTTCTTCATCTCCTCGGCCCGCTCGTCCACGTTGAACGTGATGGTGATGTAGAAGTACGTGAAGAAGATGATCAGCGCGAAGTACAGCAGGATGTGCACCCAGCTGCCCTGGTTGACGATGTAGTTCTGGATGAACGACTGCCAGCCGGAGTTGCTGTTGGGATCCCCGATCAGCTGGCTGATCAGCTGCGGCAGGTACAGCAGCGAGGAAGCGAAGATGACCGGGATGACACCGGCCTGGTTCACCTTGATCGGCAGATAGGTGGAGGTACCGCCGTACATCCGCCGGCCGATCATCCGCTTCGCGTACTGCACCGGGATCCGCCGCTGGCCCTGCTCCACGAAGATGACGCTGGCGATGATCACCAGGCCGAACACGCAGACCACGACGAGCGAGATGCCGCCGCCGTTGCTCAGGATGTTGGCGCCCTCGGTGGGGATGCGCGCGGCGATGTTCAGGAAGATCAGCACCGACATGCCGTTGCCGACACCGCGCTCGGTGATCAGCTCGCCCAGCCACATCATCACCGCGGTGCCCGCGGTCATGGTGATCACGATCAGCGCCAGCGAGTAGATGCCGTTGTCCGGGATGATCTGCTGCGAGCAGCCCTGGAACAGGGTGCCGCGGTCGGCCAGCGCGACCACGCCGGTGGCCTGCAGGATCGCCAGCGCGATCGTCAGGTACCGGGTGTACTGGGTCAGCTTGTTCTGGCCGGACTGGCCTTCCTTCTTCAGCTCCTCGAACCGCGGGATGACCACGGTGAGCAGCTGGACGATGATGCTCGCCGTGATGTAGGGCATGATGCCCGTCGCGAACAGCGAAAGCTGCAGCAGCGCACCACCGCTGAACAGGTTGAGCAGCTGGTACACGCCCTGCTGGTCAGCCTGGTTGGTGCACGCCTGGACGGCGGAGAAGGAGATCCCCGGGGCCGGAATGGCGGCACCGATCCGGTAGACCGCGACGATGGCTAGCGTGAACAGGATCTTCTTACGTAGATCCGGCGTCGCGAGAGCCGAGCGGAAGGCGCTGAGCACGCGGGGGACCTCCTCGGCGTCGTCAGTCGTCCCGACCGACGATCGGCTTGGTCGGCACGGAGCCGACAGGAACTCTATTTCACTGGCAGGCAAGCCAGGAACGCTTCAGGGCACACCGGTCCCGGAAGCGTGCCGCCGACTCTAACAGCTTCGACAGTCCGGCCCGCAGCGTGTGTACGTTTGCCGCGCCAGAGGGGTCCGGCGCGCCGGCCGGACGGTGCAGGTGAGGCCGTTCGAAGGCGCCGGCCTCACCTGTTCGGCCGCGGGCATTCGGCGGGTTTTCCGCTGCCCGGCAGGGAAAAGCGCAGTGGCCCACCCGGCGGCTGCCGGGTGGGCCACTACAGCGGAAAGCGCACTGCTCAGTTGACGGTGGCCGAGCCACCGGCAGCTTCGAGCTTCTCCTTGGCGGAGCCGGAGAACGCGTCGGCGGTGATGTCCAGCTTGACGCCGTTCACCTCACCGTTGCCGAGCACCTTCACGAGCTTGCCCTTGCGGACCAGCCCGTTCGCCGCCAGCTCCGCCGGGCCGACCTGACCACCGTCGGCGAACACCCGGGCGATGTCGCCCACGTTCACCGGCTGGTACTCGGTGCGGAACCGGTTCTTGAAGCCGCGCAGCTTCGGCAGCCGCATGTGGATGGGCATCTGCCCACCCTCGAACCCGGCGGGCACGTTCTTCCGGGCCTTGGTGCCCTTCGTACCGCGACCGGCGGTCTTGCCCTTGGAACCCTCACCACGGCCGACCCGGATCTTGTCGCGCTTGGCGCCGGGGGCGGGCCGCAGGTGGTGGATCTTGATGGCCGTCATGCCTTGACCTCCTCGACCTCCACCAGGTGGCGGACGGTGTGGATGAGGCCGCGCACCTGGGGGGTGTCCTCACGCACGACGCTCTGGCGGATCTTGCGCAGCCCGAGGGTACGCAGGGATTCGCGGTGCGCGTGCTTCGTGCCGATCTTGCTCTTGACCTGGGTCACCTTCAGCTGAGCCATGTCAGACCCCCTGGCCGGCACGCTGACGCAGCATCCGGGCCGGCGCGACGTCCTCGAGCGGCAGGCCACGGCGGGCCGCGACTGCCTCCGGACGCTGCAGGCCCTTGAGGGCCGCCACGGTCGCGTGCACGATGTTGATCGCGTTGTCGGAGCCGAGCGACTTCGACAGCACGTCCTGGATGCCCGCGCACTCCAGCACCGCGCGCACCGGACCACCGGCGATGACCCCGGTACCGGCGGACGCCGGACGCAGCAGCACCACCCCGGCGGCCTCCTCACCCTGGATCGGGTGCGGAATGGTGCCGCCGACGCGAGGCACGCGGAAGAAGTTCTTCTTCGCCTCTTCGACGCCCTTGGCGATGGCCGCGGGAACTTCCTTGGCCTTGCCGTAGCCGACGCCGACCTGGCCGTCGCCGTCGCCGACGACCACCAGTGCGGTGAAGCTGAACCGACGACCACCCTTGACCACCTTGGCCACGCGGTTGATCGTCACGACCTTCTCGAGGTGCGGAGACTTGTCCTGGGCCGCTCCGCCACGGCCGCCGTCGCGCCGGTCGCGACGGTCCCGCCGGTCACCGCGGTCGTTGCCGCCCTGACCCGGTCCGCCCTGGCCGCCGCCGAATTGCCGTGTACGTCCCGGCATCAGGCTTTCCTTCCATTCACGAGCATGTGCATCAGAACTTCAACCCCGCTTCACGAGCGGCGTCGGCGAGAGCGGCGATGCGGCCGTGGTAGGCGTTGCCACCCCGGTCGAACACCACGGCCTCGATGCCTGCTGCCTTGGCCCGCTCGGCGACGAGTTCGCCGACCTTCGCGGCCTTGGCCTTCTTGTCGCCCTCGAAGGACCGCAGGTCCGCCTCGAGAGTGGACGCCGACACCAGCGTGTGGCCGGCGAGGTCGTCGATCACCTGCACGGCGATGTGCCGCGAGGACCGCTTGACGGCCAGCCGCGGCCGCACCGGGGTGCCGCCGACCTTCTTGCGGAGGCGGAAGTGCCGACGGGTCTTCGCGACGCGGCGGCGGGTCGAGATGTCCTTGCCGACCGGCTTGCGCTTCGTGGTAGTCGTGTCGCTCATGATCACTTACCCGTCTTTCCGACCTTGCGGCGGATCTTCTCACCCTCGTAGCGCAGGCCCTTGCCCTTGTACGGGTCCGGGCGGCGCAGCTTGCGGATGACCGCGGCCGTCTCGCCGACCTTCTGCTTGTCGATGCCGGAGACCGAGAACCGGGTCGGCGTCTCCACCTTGAAGGTGATGCCTTCCGGGGCCTCGATCTTCACCGGGTGGCTGTAGCCGAGGGCGAACTCGAGGTCCGAGCCCTTGGCCTGCACGCGGTAACCGACGCCGTGGATCTCGAGCTTCTTCTCGTAGCCCTGGGTCACGCCCACCACGAGGTTGTTCACCAGCGTGCGGGTGAGCCCGTGCAGGGCCCGGCTCGTGCGCTCGTCGTCCGGGCGCTTCACCAGCAGGGCGCCGTCCTCGCCGCGCTCGACGACGATCGGCTCGGCGACGGTGTGCTCCAGGGTGCCCTTGGGCCCCTTGACCTGGATGTGCTGACCGTCGATGGTCACCTCGACCCCGGAGGGGACGGCGACCGGCAGCTTTCCGATGCGTGACATGTCTGTGCCCCCTCCCTTACCAGACGTAGGCGAGGACTTCGCCGCCCACGTTGTTGCGCTTGGCCTGCCGGTCGGTCTGCAGGCCACCGGACGTCGAGATGATCGCGACGCCGAGGCCACCCAGCACGGACGGCAGTTCGGTCGATTTTGCGTACACCCGCAGACCCGGCTTGGACACCCGCCGGAGACCGGCGATGCTGCGCTCCCGGTTGGGGCCGTACTTCAGCTCGACGACCAGGTTCTTGTGCTTCTCACCCGGCTCGTCGCGGTAGCTCGCGATGTAGCCCTCGCGCTTGAGGATCTCGGCGATGTTCGCCTTGATCTTCGAGTGCGGAAGCACGACCTCGTCGTGGTAGGCCGAGTTCGCGTTGCGCAGACGGGTCAAGAAGTCTGCGATGGGGTCGGTCATCGTCATGGTGACCTGTCAACCTTTCTCGCCTGGTTCCCCACCCCTGCCCTGGGTCGGCAGCGGTGGGGCCTGTGGCGAACTGGGAAATAGAGTTTCGAGCCTTACCAGCTGGACTTGCGGACACCGGGCAGTTCGCCCGCGTGCGCCATCTCCCGGAGGCAGATCCGGCACAGCCCGAACTTGCGGAACACCGAGTGCGGACGCCCGCACCGGTTGCAGCGGGTGTAGCCGCGCACCGCGAACTTCGGCTTCCGCGCGGCCTTGCTGATCAGCGCTTTCTTGGCCATCGGCTCAGTTCTCCTTGAACGGGAAGCCGAGCTTGCGCAGCAGCGCCCGGCCCTCGTCGTCGGTGGTGGCAGTGGTGACGACGGTGACGTCCATACCGCGCGGACGGTCGATGTCGTCGGGGTTGATCTCGTGGAACATCGACTGCTCGTTGAGACCGAACGTGTAGTTGCCGTTGCCGTCGAATTGCTTGGCCGACAGGCCGCGGAAGTCGCGGATACGGGGCAGCGCGATGGTCAGCAGCCGGTCGAGGAACTCCCACATCCGGTCGCCGCGCAGCGTGACGCGCGCACCGATCGGCTGGCCCTCGCGCAGCTTGAACTGCGCGATGGACTTGCGGGCCTTCCGGACCTCCGGCTTCTGGCCGGTGATCAGGGAGAGGTCGCGGACCGCGCCCTCGATCAGCTTGCTGTCGCGGGCGGCGTCCCCGACACCCATGTTCACGACGACCTTCACGACGCCGGGAATCTGGTGCACGTTGGGGATGGCGAACTCCTTCTGGAGTTCACCCTTGATCTCTTCGCGGTACCGGGTCTTCAGACGCGGCACGATCTTCTCTGCGGTGGTCATGTCAGATGTCCTTGCCGTTCCGGCGCGAGACCCGGACCTTCTTGCCGTCCTCGCCGATGCGGTAACCCACCCGGGTCGGCTTGCCGTCCGAGTCCACGACCATCACGTTCGACACGTGGATGGGCGCCTCCTGGGTCACGATGCCACCGGACTGCGCGCCCCGCTGGGTCTGGCTGATCCGGGTGTGCTTCTTGATCCGGTTCACGCCCTCGACCAGCACTCGCTCGCGCTCCGGGTAGGCCTGGATGACCTTGCCCTTGGCACCCTTGTCCTTGCCGGCGATGACGACGACCGTGTCGCCTTTCTTCACCTTCATCACAGCACCTCCGGCGCGAGCGAAATGATCTTCATGAACTTTCGGTCGCGCAGCTCGCGGCCCACCGGGCCGAAGATGCGGGTGCCCCGGGGCTCGTTGTCGTTCTTGATGAGCACGGCGGCGTTCTCGTCGAAGCGGATGTACGAGCCATCGGCCCGACGCCGCTCCTTCACCGTGCGGACGATGACGGCCTTGACGACGTCGCCCTTCTTCACCCCGGCAGCCGGGATGGCGTCCTTCACGGTGGCGACGATGATGTCGCCGATGCCGGCGTAGCGCCGCCCGGACCCGCCGAGAACGCGGATGCAGAGGATTTCCTTCGCACCCGTGTTGTCGGCAACCCGAAGCCGCGACTCCTGCTGGATCACGTCAACTCCTGTATGTCGCGCTGGTTCTCACGTGGTGAATAGACACCGTCGCGAGCCTTGCGGAACCAAGAGCTCCCGGGAAAACCCGAAGAGCCCTGCTTACTTGGCCTTCTCCACGACCTGCACCAGCCGCCAGCGCTTCGTCGCCGACAGCGGCCGGGTCTCCATCAGGCTGACCCGGTCGCCCTCGCCCGCCTCGTTGTTCTCGTCGTGCACCTTGACCTTGGTGGTGCTGCGGAGAACCTTCGCGTAACGCGGGTGCTTCTTGCGGTCCTCGAGCTCGACCACGATCGTCTTGTCCATCTTGTCCGAGACGACGTAGCCCTCGCGCACCTTGCGGTAGTTGCGCGCGACCTTCTCGGTGGGCTGCTCGCTCATGCGGCACCTTCACTCTCGGTGTCGGGGGCCACGGACAGGCCGAGCTCACGCTCACGCATGACCGTGTAGATCCGCGCGATGTCCGAACGGACGGTGCGCAGCCGACGGTTGTTGTCCAGCTGCCCGGTGGCCATCTGGAACCGGAGGTTGAACAGCTCCTCCTTGTACTCCTTCAGGCGCAGCACGAGCTCTTCGGCGGTGAGCTCACGCAGCTCGGATGCCTGTGCGGCTCCGCTGGCCATCAGAACTCACCTTCCCGGGTCACGATGCGGCACTTCATGGGGAGCTTGTGGATCGCGCGGCGGAGCGCCTCGCGGGCGGTCTCCTCGTTCGGGAAGCTGATCTCGAACATCACGCGGCCCGGCTTCACGTTGGCGATCCACCACTCCGGCGAACCCTTACCGGAACCCATCCGGGTCTCGGCGGGCTTCTTGGTCAGCGGGCGGTCCGGGTAGATCGTCGTCCACACCTTGCCGCCACGCTTGATGTGACGGGTCATGGCGATACGAGCGGACTCGATCTGCCGGTTCGTCACGTAGCTGTGCTCGAGCGCCTGGATGCCGAACTCGCCGAAGCTGACCTTCGTACCGCCCTTGGCGGCGCCGTGGCGCTTCGGGGAGTGCTGCTTCCGGTGCTTGACCTTGCGCGGGATGAGCACGTCTCAGCCCTCCGTCTTTTCAGCGGTCTCGGCGGCCGGGGCCGCCTCGGTCGCGGTGTCGCTCTTGGCGGCGGCCGCCGCACGCCCGGCCTCGGTCGAGGTCGGGGTCGTGCCGGAGGCACCGGAACGACGCGGGCGGGACGGGCGGTCACCACGGTCGCGGCGCGGGGCCCGCTCGGCTGCCGCAGCGGCGTCGCGCGCCTCGCGGGCCTTGAGGCCACCGACCAGCTCACCCTTGTAGATCCACACCTTCACGCCGATGCGGCCGAACGTCGTCTTGGCCTCGAAGAAGCCGTAGTCGATGTCGGCACGCAGCGTGTGCAGCGGGACCCGGCCGTCGCGGTAGTGCTCGGAGCGGGACATCTCGGCACCGCCGAGACGACCGCCGCACTGCACGCGAATGCCCTTGACCTGCGGGGAGCGCATGGAGCTCTGGATCGCCTTGCGCATCGCGCGGCGGAACGCCACACGGTTGCTCAGCTGCTCCGCGACACCCTGCGCGACCAGCTGCGCGTCGGACTCGGGGTTCTTCACCTCGAGGATGTTCAGCTGGACCTGCTTCTTGGTCAGCTTCTCCAGCGCGCCGCGGATCCGGTCGGCCTCCGCGCCGCGACGGCCGATGACGATGCCCGGCCGGGCGGTGTGGATGTCCACGCGGACGCGGTCACGGGTGCGCTCGATCTCGACCTTGGAGATGCCGGCGCGCTCCATACCGGTGGAGAGCAGCTTGCGGATCTTGACATCCTCGGCCACGTACTCCGCGTACTGCTTGTCGGCGTACCAGCGCGACTTCCAGTCGGTGGTGATACCCAGGCGGAAGCCGTGCGGGTTGATCTTCTGGCCCACTACCGGCCACCTGCCTTCTTCTTGCTCTGCGCCTTCTTCACGTCGGCCTTCGGACGGGCCTCGACCTCGACGGTGATGTGGCTGGTCCGCTTGCGGATCCGGTACGCGCGGCCCTGGGCCCGCGGGCGGATGCGCTTGAGGGTCGGGCCCTCGTCGGCGTACGCGTTCTTGACCCAGAGGGTGTCCGGGTCCAGCTGAAGGTTGTTCTCGGCGTTGGCCACGGCGCTGGCGAGCACCTTCGCGACCGGCTCGCTGGCCGCCTGCGGGGCGAACCGGAGCACGGCCAAGGCGTCGGCGGCGCTACGTCCCTTGATGAGCTCGATCACCCGGCGCACCTTCATCGGCGAGTCCCGGACGAAGCGAGCCCGCGCGTACGCCGTAGGCAGTTCAGCCTCGACGGTCGCGTCGTTCTGGGCGTTCATCGCTACTTCCCTTGTCTTTTCTCGTGCCCGCTCAGCGGCGGCGCGACTTGCGGTCGTCCTTGATGTGACCCTTGAAGGTCCGCGTCGGGGCGAACTCGCCCAGCTTGTGACCCACCATGGCCTCGGTGACGAACACCGGGACGTGCTTGCGGCCGTCGTGCACCGCGATCGTGTGCCCGAGGAAGTCGGGGATGATCGTGGAGCGGCGCGACCAGGTCTTGATCACGGTCTTCTTGCCCGATTCGTTCAGCGCGTCCACCTTCTTGAGCAGGTGGTCGTCCACGAACGGGCCCTTCTTAAGGCTGCGTGGCATGTGCTTCTACCTCCCTGCTCAGCGCTTCTTGCCGGTACGCCGGCGGCGGACGATGAGGGCGTCGCTCGGCTTGCGCTTGCGCGTACGTCCCTCGGGCTTACCGTTCGGGTTGACCGGGTGGCGACCACCGGAGGTCTTCCCTTCACCACCACCGTGCGGGTGGTCGACCGGGTTCATCACGACACCACGGACCGTCGGGCGCTTGCCGCGCCAGCGGTTGCGGCCCGCCTTGCCCCAGTTGATGTTGGCGTGCTCGGAGTTGCCGACCTCACCGATCGTGGCGCGGTTGCGCACGTCCACGTTGCGGATCTCGCCCGAAGGCATCCGCAGCTGGGCGTACGGCCCGTCCTTGGCCACGAGCTGCACGCGCGCACCGGCGGACCGGGCGATCTTCGCGCCGCCGCCGGGGCGGAGCTCGATCGCGTGGATCACGGTGCCGACCGGGATGTTGCGCAGCGGCAGGTTGTTGCCCGGCTTGATGTCCGCGCGCGGACCGTTCTCGATCGGGTCGCCCTGCTTCAGCTTGTCCGGGGCGATGATGTAGCGCTTCTCGCCGTCGGCGTAGTGCAGCAGCGCTATGCGCGCGGTGCGGTTGGGGTCGTACTCGATGTGCGCGACCTTGGCCGGCACGCCGTCCTTGTCGTGGCGACGGAAGTCGATCACGCGGTAGGCGCGCTTGTGGCCGCCACCCTTGTGCCGGGTGGTGATCTTGCCCGAGGAGTTCCGGCCGCCCGAACCGCTCAGCGGACGCAGCAGCGACTTCTCCGGCGTGGACCGGGTGATCTCGGCGAAGTCCGAGACGCTCGAACCGCGACGACCCGGGGTCGTCGGCTTGTACTTGCGGATGCCCATTGTCAGCTCAGTCCTTTACGCGGTGGGTCCGCCGAAGATCTCGATCGCCTTGCTCTCGGGCGAAAGAGTCACGATGGCGCGCTTGGTGTCCTTGCGCTTGCCGAAGCCGGCGCGAGTCCGCTTCCGCTTGCCCTGCCGGTTGGCCGTGTTGACACTGACCACCTTGACGCCGAACACCTTCTCGACCGCGATCTTGATCTGGGTCTTGTTGGCGTCCGGACGCACGATGAACGTGTACTTGTGGTCCTCGAGCAGCCCGTAGGACTTCTCCGAGATGACCGGCGCGAGCAGGATGTCGCGGGGATCCGGAATGGCGATCGAGCTCACTTGTCGTCACTCCCTTCCGCAACTTCGCTTTCGCGCGCCACGGCCTTGGCACCCTTGCCCCGTACGGGACCGGCGACAAAGGCTTCGTAGGCGGCCCTGGTGAACACGACGTCGTCGTTCACGAGCACGTCGTAGGTGTTGAGCTGGTCGGCCCAGATCAGGTGCACGTGGGTCAGGTTCCGCGCGGACACCCAGGCGAGTTCCTCGCCGCGGTGCAGCACCACGAGCACGCGAGTGGCCTGCGTGACGGCGGCGATCGCGGACTTGGCGGACTTGGTCGAGGGCTTCTCGCCGGTGACCAGTTCCGTCACGACGTGCAGCTGCCCGGCGCGCGCCCGGTCGGAGAGGGCACCGCGCAGCGCGGCGGCCTTCATCTTCTTCGGGGTGCGCTGCGAGTAGTCGCGCGGCGTGGGGCCGTGCACGACGCCACCACCGGTGAACTGCGGGGCGCGGGTCGAACCCTGCCGCGCGCGGCCGGTGCCCTTCTGCCGGTACGGCTTCTTGCCGCCGCCGCGGACCTCGCCGCGGGTCTTCGTGTCGTGCGTGCCCTGGCGCGCGGCGGCCTGCTGGGCCACCACGACCTGGTGCATCAGCGCGATGTTGGCCTGCACGTCGAAGATCTCCGCAGGGAGTTCGAGCGTGCCGTCGGCTTTACCGGCCGGGGTCTTCAGCTCGACGCTGGTCATTCTCAGTTACCACCCTTCGCGGCGCTGCGCACGAACAGCAGGCCGCCCTTGGGACCGGGCACGGCGCCCTTGATCAGCAGCAGGCCGTCCTCGGCACGCACCGCGTGCACGGTCAGGCCCTGCGTGGTGACCCGGTCGTTGCCCATCCGGCCCGCCATCCGCAGGCCCTTGAACACGCGGCCGGGGGTGGCGCAGCCACCGATCGAGCCCGGCTTGCGGTGCACGGCCTGCGCACCGTGGCTGGCGCCCTGGCCCTTGAAGCCGTGGCGCTTCATGACACCGGCGTAGCCCTTGCCCTTGCTGGTACCGGTCACGTCGACCGAGGTACCGGCGGCGAACACCTCGGCGGTGATCTCCTGCCCGACCTCGTAGGTCTCCGCGTCGGTGGTGCGCAGCTCGGCGAGGTAGCGCCGCGGGGTCACGCCCGCCTTGTCGTAGTGGCCGGTGCGCGGCTTGTTCACCTTGCGCGGGTCGATCGCGCCGAACGCCAGCTGCACGGCCGTGTAGCCGTCCTTGTCCTGGGTCCGAACCTGGGTGACCACGTTCGGACCGGCCTTCACGACAGTCACCGGGACGACCCGGTTCTGCTCGTCGAAGACCTGGGTCATGCCGAGCTTCGTGCCCAGGATGCCCTTTACCTGCCTGTCAGACATGAGAGTCTCTTATCTCCGCCGCTCGCCGCGCTCTACTGGATGTTGACGTCGACGCTCGCCGGGAGGTCGATGCGCATGAGCGCGTCCACCGTCTTCGGCGTCGGGTCGAGGATGTCGATCAGACGCTTGTGCGTGCGCATCTCGAAGTGCTCGCGCGAGTCCTTGTACTTGTGCGGCGAGCGGATGACGCAGTAAACGTTCTTCTCGGTGGGCAGCGGCACCGGCCCGAGAACCCGGGCGCCGGTGCGCGTGACCGTCTCCACGATCTTGCGCGCGGAGCTGTCGATCGCCTCGTGGTCGTAGGCCTTGAGCCGAATGCGGATCTTCTGTCCCGCCATAGTGGCTGCGTTCCTTGTCGTCTCGTGCCGCTTTGTCTCGTCAACCCGGGCCGGAGCCCGGGTTTCAGCAGTTCAACGGCCCTGTCCCCGGTCCACGCGGTCGGGCGTGTCGCGCCCGCCGCACAGACGGATCCCTAAGGATCGTCGTCTTGCCTGGTCTTCCTCAACGTGAGGAGGCCGCGGGCCGGCATGCCGTCCCTACTGGCCTGTGCCCGCCAGCCGCACCCGAAGGAAGAGCTCTACGGACCGTGGCCACTCGCGCGGGGGCGGCCGGAACCCCTGCCGATTCACACCGACGGGAGTTCGGCCGCCCCGGAACGAGCAACCTGATTAGTGTCGCACACGTGATTTGACGCCCCTGACCCGGGGGTGTATCAGCCCCCGGCGGTCGACCCGACATCCCTGCCGAACCACCGCCGGGGGTCCGGGGGCGAGCCCCCGGCTGGGGCGTGGGGGCTCGGCCCCCACACAACACCAGCACTCGATCACGGCTCGCGCCGTCGGCGAGCGCAGCTCACCCCATCGAGGGCGCCGAATCACTTGTTGATCTTGGTGACCTGGCCCGCGCCGACGGTCCGGCCACCCTCACGGATGGCGAACCGCAGACCCTCGTCCATCGCGACCGGCTGGATCAGCGCGACCGTGATGTCGGTGTTGTCGCCCGGCATGACCATCTCGGTGCCCTCGGGGAGGGTCACCACGCCGGTCACGTCGGTGGTGCGGAAGTAGAACTGCGGGCGGTAGTTGTTGAAGAACGGGGTGTGACGGCCACCCTCGTCCTTCGACAGGATGTAGACCCGGCCCTCGAAGTCGGTGTGCGGGGTGGTCGTGTTCGGCTTCACCACGACCTGGCCGCGCTCGACGTCCTCGCGCTTGATACCGCGCAGCAGGAGGCCGACGTTGTCGCCCGCCTGGCCCGAGTCGAGCAGCTTGCGGAACATCTCGACGCCGGTGACCGTGGTCTTGGTCGACTTCTCGCGGATACCCACGATCTCGACCTCTTCGTTGACGTTCACGACGCCGCGCTCGACGCGACCGGTCACCACGGTGCCGCGGCCGGTGATGGTGAAGACGTCCTCGATCGGCATCAGGAACGGCTTGTCCAGCTCGCGGACCGGGTCCGGCACGTTGTCGTCGACGGCGTGCATCAGCTCGAGCACGGCCTTCGACCACTTCTCGTCGCCCTCGAGCGCCTTGAGGCCGGACACGCGCACGACCGGCGCGTCGTCGCCCGGGAACTCCTGCGAGGACAGCAGCTCGCGGACCTCAAGCTCGACGAGCTCGAGGATTTCCTCGTCGTCGACCATGTCGGACTTGTTCAGCGCCACGACGATGTAGGGCACACCGACCTGACGGGCGAGCAGCACGTGCTCGCGGGTCTGCGGCATCGGGCCGTCGGTCGCGGCGACCACCAGGATCGCGCCGTCCATCTGGGCGGCACCGGTGATCATGTTCTTGATGTAGTCCGCGTGACCGGGAGCGTCCACGTGGGCGTAGTGCCGCTTCTCGGTCTGGTACTCGACGTGCGAGATGTTGATCGTAATACCGCGCTGCTTCTCTTCCGGCGCGTTGTCGATCTGGTCGAACGCACGGGCCTCGTTCAGCTCCGGGTACGCGTCGTGCAGAACCTTGGTGATCGCCGCGGTCAGCGTGGTCTTGCCGTGGTCGACGTGACCGATGGTGCCGATGTTGACGTGCGGCTTGCTCCGCTCGAACTTCGCCTTCGCCACTGGAATGTCCTCCTGGACTGGATTTCGCTTGGTGCGCGCCGGCCGACGTGGCTGCCGGCTGACGCTCTGTTTGACGCCGCCTCCGCGGGAAGACCTGCGTCGGCGGATTTCTCGTCGGTGCTGCGGACGTTCAGGAGCTTTCCTGTGCCCGCGTGCGGCCGGGGATTACTCTCCGGTCGCCTTCGCGATGATTTCCTTCGCGACGTTCGCGGGAACCTCGGCGTAGGAGTCGAACACCATGGAGTAGTTCGCCCGGCCCTGGGTGCGGGACCGCAGGTCACCGACGTAACCGAACATCTCCGACAGTGGGACCAGTGCCTTCACGACACGGGTACCGGCGCGCTCCTCCATGGCCTGGATCTGGCCACGGCGGGAGTTGAGGTCGCCGATCACGTCGCCCATGTAGTCCTCGGGAGTCGTGACCTCGACGGCCATCATCGGCTCGAGGATGACCGGACCGGCCTTCCTCGCGGCTTCCTTCATCGCCATCGAACCGGCGATCTTGAACGCCATTTCCGAAGAGTCGACCTCGTGGTACGCGCCATCCAACAAGGTGAACTTCAACCCGACGAGCGGGTAGCCGGCCAGCACGCCGTACTGCATGGCGTCCTGGGCGCCCGCGTCGACCGACGGGATGTACTCCCGCGGCACGCGGCCACCGGTGACCTTGTTGTCGAACTCGTAGAGGGCACCGTCGGTGCGCTCGAGCGGCTCCAGCTTCACGATGACCTTCGCGAACTGGCCGGAACCACCGGTCTGCTTCTTGTGGACGTAGTCGAGCTTGTCCACCGTCTTCTTGATCGTCTCGCGGTAGGCCACCTGCGGCTTGCCGATGTTCGCCTCGACCTTGTAGTCGGACTTCATCCGGTTGACCAGCACCTCGAGGTGCAGCTCGCCCATGCCGGCGATGATCGTCTGGCCGGTCTCCTCGTCCAGCTTGACCTGGAACGTGGGATCTTCCTCGGCCAGCTTCTGGATCGCCAGGGAGAGCTTCTCCTGGTCGGCCTTCGTCTTCGGCTCGATGGCCACCCGGATGACCGGCTCCGGGAAGGTCATCGACTCGAGCACGATCGGGTTCTGCGGGTCGGCCAGGGTGTCCCCGGTGGTGGTGTCCTTCAGGCCGATGACCGCGTAGATGTGGCCGACCTGGGCGTCGTCGACCGGGTTCTCCTTGTTGGAGTGCATCTGGAAGATCTTCCCGATGCGCTCCTTGCGCTCCTTGGTCGCGTTGACGACCTGGGCGCCGGCGCCGACCTTGCCCGAGTAGACCCGGATGTAGGTCAGCTTGCCGAAGAACGGGTGCGCGGCGATCTTGAACGCCAGGGCCGCGAACGGCTCGTCCACCGAGGCCTTGCGGCTGACGGCGGTCTCGCCGTCGGGCAGCAGGCCCTCCACGGCGGGCACGTCCAGCGGCGAGGGCAGGTAGTCGATGACCGCGTCGAGCATGGGCTGCACGCCCTTGTTCTTGAACGCGGAACCGGCCAGCACCGGGAACGCCGCACGGGTGATCACGAGCTCGCGGATGCCGGACTTGATCTCGGCCTCGGACAGCTCCTCACCCTCGAGGAACTTCTCCATCAGCGCGTCGTCGGTCTCGGCGACGGCCTCGATCAGCTTCTCGCGGTACTCCGCGGCCCGGTCGGCCAGGTCGGCCGGGATGTCCTCGACGGCGTAGTCCTCGCCCTTCTGGACCTCGCCCTTCCAGACCAGTGCCTTCATCCGGACCAGGTCGATGACGCCCTCGAACTCGTTCTCGGCGCCGATCGGCAGCTGGATGGCCAGCGGCTTGACCCCGAGCCGGTCTTCGATGGTCTTGAGGGTGTAGTAGAAGTCCGCACCCAGCTTGTCCATCTTGTTGACGAAGCAGATGCGCGGGACGTCGTACTTGTCCGCCTGCCGCCAGACCTGCTCGGACTGCGGCTCGACGCCTTCCTTGCCGTCGAACACGGCGACCGCGCCGTCGAGCACCCGCAGGTTGCGCTCCACCTCGACGGTGAAGTCGACGTGCCCGGGGGTGTCGATCAGGTTGATCTGGTGGTCGGCCCAGAAGGTGGTGGTGGCAGCCGAGGTGATGGTGATCCCCCGCTTCTGCTCCTCCTCCATCCAGTCCATGGTGGCGGCGCCGTCGTGGACTTCGCCGAGCTTGTAGTTGATCCCGGTGTAGAACAGGATCCGCTCGGTGGTGGTGGTCTTGCCGGCGTCGATGTGCGCCATGATCCCGATGTTGCGGACCTTGTTCAGGTCGGTCAGCACGTCACGTGCCACGAGAATGTTCCCCTGTCTCAAGCGTGGGGCCCGGCATGGCTTGCATCGGCAGCCGGGCGGTCATCACCAGCGGTAGTGCGCGAAGGCCTTGTTCGACTCGGCCATCTTGTGCGTGTCCTCACGGCGCTTGACGCTGGCGCCAAGGCCGTTGCTCGCGTCCAGCAGCTCGTTCTGCAGCCGCTCGATCATCGTCTTCTCGCGGCGGGCCTGCGAGAAGGAGACCAGCCAGCGCAGCGCCAGCGTGGTGGAGCGGCCGGGCTTGACCTCGATCGGCACCTGGTAGGTGGCACCACCGACGCGGCGGCTCTTCACCTCGATGGTGGGCTTCACGTTGTCGAGCGCGCGCTTGAGCGTGACGACCGGGTCGGTGCCGGTCTTCTCGCGGGCGCCTTCCAGCGCGCCGTAGACGATGCGCTCGGCCAGGGACCGCTTGCCGTCCTTGAGCACCTTGTTCACCAGCTGGGTGACCAGCGGGGAGGCGTAGACGGGGTCGGAGATCAGCGGCCGCTTCGGCGCGGGACCCTTGCGAGGCATTAGCTCTTCTCCTTCTTCGCGCCGTACCGGCTGCGCGCCTGCTTGCGGTTCTTCACACCCTGGGTGTCGAGCGAACCGCGGATGATCTTGTAGCGAACACCCGGCAGGTCCTTGACCCGGCCACCGCGCACGAGCACCATCGAGTGCTCCTGGAGGTTGTGGCCTTCACCCGGGATGTACGCGGTGACCTCGATACCGCTGGTCAGCTTCACACGAGCAACCTTGCGCAGGGCCGAGTTCGGCTTCTTCGGGGTCGTGGTGTACACGCGGGTGCACACGCCACGACGCTGCGGGCTCCCCTTGAGGGCCGCGGTCTTCTGCTTGGCAGCCTTGTCCTGGCGGCCCTTGCGGACCAGCTGCTGGATCGTGGGCAATGGACCAGCTTTCTGTCGCGATCTTGCTTTCTTCGTGTCTTCACCGGCCCCCGCGGTCGGGCGTGTCGGCCCGTGTCACGGTCTCTCGACCGGTAACTTCCCGGAGGGATTTTCCGTCGGAACCCCACGTGGGCGAGGCCGGTGAACCGGGTGCGCAAGCACCCCGCTCATGCCCAACGGCACGCGGAGCGGCCCGACGCCTGCCGGGCACGGTCTCCAAAGATACCCGGCCACTGCGCGCAGGGTCCGGGCGGGGGTCGCTACCGGCGGCGACCGGCCATCGTAACCCCGGATCGGGGGCCCGTGCGGCGGTGCCGCGCGGGAAATCCATGCGGGAGTCCATGGAGCGGAACACCAAGGGGTACCCCGGCTATTCCTCGTCCGGCTTCGCGTGGTCCGGGTACCCCGGGTTCGGGTCCCGGGAGAGGTCGATCAACGGGTGCACCCCGGCCCCTTCCGGCGCAGCGTGGCTGCCCCCGCTCTTCGTCTCCCCCTGCGGCTCGGCGTTTGCACTGCCGTCCATGACGCACTCCTCGTTTCGGTTTCCCCTGCCGCAGGCACGGTACCGGGCAGTGAAACGACTGGACGTGCTTCCCCGGGATGAGCGGATGGAATGGACACCCCGCCGAGGTCCCGGCCACCGGCCGAAGTGGACACCACGCGCGAGAAAGCTTTACCGCGGAGGAGAATCCGGTATCAATGGCCGGTCGAGGCGCGCCACTCGATGACCCCCTTGAGCGGCTCCTGATCAGGCGCGGGGGCCCGGCCGTCCAGCTCATCGAAGAGGAGGGCGACCGCCCGCCCGCCGAGTTCCTCGATCGGGGCCTGCAGGCTCGTGATCGCAGGCTGGTGGGATCGGGTGTAGCCGCTGTCGAGCAGCGACGCGATCATCAAGTCCTGCGGAATTCCCAGCCCGAGCTTCTGTGCGATATCGGCGATACCGGCGGCGAAGCGGCCCGCGGAGGTGACCACCGCGTCGGGTCGATCCGGCCGGGCGAGATACGGCTCCACCAGAAGCCGCGCACCCTGCACGCCCTCGCCTTCGTCGAGTTCTTCGACCAGTGGCGACCGCCCCCGCCGCTTGCTCCAGTCAAGGAATACTTCGCGGGAGTAGCGGGTCCAGGCGTTGTTCTCCTTGCCGACGATCGCGAGAATGTTGCGCGCGCCCCGCGCTTCGAGCCCGTCGAGGACTCTTGTCATCCCGTCCGCGTGGTCGAGTGCGGCGACCCAGGGCAGGTCGGGCCGGTCAGGGTTCTCTTCGATCATCACCGTGGGAAGATCCCGCTCCAGCAGCTCGTCGACCACCGGGCCGCTGCCGTAAGGGCCGGCGACGATGTACCCCGTCGACCTGGACCTGGCGCAGTGACGCGTCCCCGAAGGACGGCGAGGACCAGCGCGCAGTTCCGCTCCACCACGTGGACCGCGATCGCGCCGTATGGTCTCGGTTCCGCTGATCGAGCCCGCGATCGCGTCCCTGGGCCGGAGAACGCGTGCGAAACCGTGCTGACCGAGACGTTGGCACGCTCGGCAACATCACGAATCGTCACCCGGCCACGTCGCGTCGGGCTTCCCACCTGCTCGAACTCCTCACCGGAGACGGTCTCCAAGGCGGGTCTCGACATCCACCTGGACCGACCTTGCCGTACCCGTCAAAACGTTTTGACAAGTCGGCCGCAGCCCCCACCCCGGCGCCTCGGCTCGAGACAAAGCTCAACGAGGAGGTTTGCTGTGACGGATGTTTCAATGCGGAAGCGCGCCGTCGGCTCGGCGGCGATCGGCCAGTTCGTCGAGTGGTACGACTTCGTCGTATACGGCTATCTTGCGGTCACCATCGGCAAGCAGTTTTTTCCCGCGACCGACCCGGTTGCCGCCCTCCTGGCGACCTTTGCCATCTACGGAGCCGGCTTTTTGATGCGCCCACTGGGCGGGGTGCTGTTCGGCCATATCGGCGACCGCCGAGGCCGGCGCAACGTCCTGGCGATGATCATTCTGATAATGGGTGCGGCGACTGCCGGGGTCGGCATTCTCCCCACCTACGCGATGATCGGCATCTGGGCACCCGTGCTGTTGCTGGTCTGCCGGTTGCTCCAGGGGCTCTCGGCGGGCGCGGAACTCATCGGCTCGAACACGCTGGTGCCGGAGTATTCCGATCCGCGAAGACGCGGCTTCCTGATCGCCCTTACCTCGGGATTCTCGGCCGTCCCGCCGATCTTCGCGGCGCTGTTCGTTCTCCTGCTGCAGAACGTCATGACCGCCGGCTCGTTCACAGCGTGGGGCTGGCGGATCCCCTTCCTGCCCGGCGGTGCCCTGTCGCTCGTCGGCCTGTACATGCGCCACCGGCTCAACGAATCGCCCGTCTTCGAGGAAGCTCACGCCCAAGAAAAGGTCGCGCGCTCCCTTTTCCATCACCTTCGCGATCGCGGTCCTCTCCGGCCTGGACTTCTACATGCTCAGCGGCTATATGTCCAGCTACCGGACGGTGCAAGTCGGTATATCCTCGAACAACGCGCTGCTGTCCAACAGCATTTCCTTCGTCGTCGTGTTCATCTTGACCCTCGTATCCGGCTAATTTGTCGGATCGATGGGGAAGGAAGCCGGTCCTGAAGATCGGCACGGTCCTGGTGATCATCATGCCGATCCCGGCCTTCCTGATCGCCGGCGGAGGCAGTTCCTGAGCACCTGGATGATCTCCCGGACGGGGAACAATCTGGCACCTGCGTTCTATATCACCGGCGTAGCGATAGTGGTGCTGATCGTAACCTTCTCCCTCAAAGAGACCGCCGGCATTCCTCTGAACCAGATCGACGAAGAGTCTCGCCCGAATTGACCATCGGGTGCGTCCAGTTCAAGCCGATCGAAGGAGACAAGGCCGGCACCCAGGGCGTCGGCAAAGTCGGTGTGGAGGGCCCTGCGCAGCTGCGGAGGGCTGTGAAGGGCCCCTTCACGGACTCTGAGTCCGTCAGGGGCACCCTCACGGACCCGGAACCGGTCGGGCAGCCACGGCTCTCTCTGCTGATCACGGGTCCTCGACCAACTTTGCCGGGACCCTGAGGCCGGCACCGGCTTGGCCACCTATGAGAAGGGGGACTTCAGCGACATCGCGGAGCCCGTCGAAGGGCCGAGCGTCCAGGTGCTGCAGGAGCGCGCCCGCCACCTGGGGTCTACATCGTCGGCTCCTCGTTCACCTGATCGACGGGAAATACCACAACATCGCGCCGGACGGGATTGTGGGTTCGTACTCCAAGACCCACCTTTGCGACGCCCCCGGTCGTGCCGATATTCCGAAGCCGTTCATGGAGTCGGACAATATCGTCCCCGGATCCGACCCGCCGGTGTTCGAGACGGACTTCGGACCACTTGGGTATTTCGATCTGCGCGGATCTGCGCTGGCCGGAGGTCTATCGCGTGCTCGCACTCAAGGGCGCCCGGATCATTTTGTGCGTAACCGGATTCCTCAGCCCGCGCCTGGACCACTGGGAGTTCCTGCTCCGTGCCAGGGCGACCGAGAACCAGGTGTTCGTGGGTGGGCTCCGGTATGACCGGGATCGATGCGACGAGCGGTGTCTCGTTCGTCGGGCGGTCGATGATCGTGGATCCGTGGGGCGTTCCGGTGGCCATCGCGTCGGACGGCGAAGGGATCGTCACCACGACCATCGATCTCGATCTCGTCGATCAGGTCCGAGAAGCGTTCCCCCTGCTGACCAAGCGGCGGCCGGAACTGTCCGGCGCCGGCCTCGAAACACCCCTTCGTCGCCCGCGACGGACGAATCCTGCGACAAGGGCTGTGAAGGGTCCCTTCACAGCGTCGAAACCTCGGGTGACAACAGCGAAGGGCCCTGGAACGCGGGAGGCATTCCAGGGCCCTTGCTCGGCTGGCTACGCGGGGGTCAGCGGAAGTCGCGACCGAAGTCGTAGTCGTCCAGCGGAACCGCGGCGCCGGTGCCGGAACCGAAGACATCCGGGGTGTAGTAGCCGTCGTCGTAGGACGGGATCGCGTAAGCCGCGACCCGGGCCTCCTCGGTCGGCTGCACCTGGATGTTGCGGTAGCGGTTGATCCCGGTACCGGCCGGGATCAGCTTACCGATGATCACGTTCTCCTTGAGGCCCACGAGCCTGTCGCTGCGGCCGTTGATGGCCGCGTCGGTCAGCACGCGCGTGGTCTCCTGGAAGGAGGCCGCGGACAGCCAGGAGTCGGTGGTCAGCGACGCCTTCGTGATACCCATCAGCACCGGGCGGCCCGAGGCCGGATCGCCGCCCTCGGCGACCGCGGCCCGGTTCGTGGCCTCGAACTTCGTGCGCTCGGGCAGCTCGCCCGGCAGGAAGTCCGTCGCCCCGGAGTCGATGATCGTCACGCGGCGCAGCATCTGCCGCACGATGACCTCGATGTGCTTGTCGTGGATCGACACACCCTGCGCCCGGTACACCTTCTGGACCTCGTCGGTCAGGTGCATCTGGGCCTCGCGCGGCCCCATGACCCGCAGCACCTCGTGCGGGTCCGGCGTGCCTTCGAGCAGCTGCTGGCCGACCGCGACGTGGTCGCCGTCGCCCAGCGGGCCGTTCGGGGTGTTGGCCAGCCGCTGCCGCTTGGACAGCTTGTCGAAGACGATCTCCTCCGACCCGTCGTCCGGGATCAGGGTGATCTTCCAGAACCGCTCGCTCTCCTCGATCCGCACGCGGCCGTCCACGTCCGCGATCGGCGCCTTGCCCTTGGGCACCCGGGCCTCGAACAGCTCGGTGACCCGGGGCAGACCGGTCGTGATGTCGTCACCGGCGACACCACCCTGGTGGAAGGTACGCATCGTCAGCTGCGTACCCGGCTCACCGATCGACTGGGCGGCGACAATGCCGACCGCCTCGCCGACGTCGACCAGCTGGCCGGTCGCCATCGAGCGGCCGTAGCAGGTCGCGCACACGCCGACCGCCGACTCGCAGGTCAGCACCGAGCGCACCTTGACCTTGGTGATGCCGCTGGAGATCAGCTTCTCCAGCGCCGGGTCACCGATGTCGTCGCCCGCGTTGAGCACGACGTTGCCCTTGGCGTCCACCGCGTCCGTCGCGAGGTTCCGCGCGTACACACTGGTCTCCACGTGCTGGTCGCGCACGACCTTGCCGCCGAACTCCTCACCGATCGGCATGTTGATGCCGCGGGAGGTGCCACAGTCGACCTCGCGGACGATGACGTCCTGCGACACGTCCACCAGACGCCGGGTCAGGTAACCCGAGTCGGCGGTCCGCAGCGCGGTGTCGGCCAGGCCCTTCCGCGCACCGTGCGTGGCGATGAAGTACTCCGCCACGGACAGGCCCTCACGGAAGTTCGCCTTGATCGGCCGCGGGATGTACTCACCCTTCGGGTTCGACACCAGGCCACGCATCCCGGCCAGCGACCGGACCTGCGTCATGTTGCCCGCCGCGCCGGACTTCACGATCATCGCGATCGGGTTGTCGTCCGGCAGCGCCGTCTCCATGATCTTGTGCACTTCTTCGGTGGCCTGCGTCCACACCTTGACGAGCTCGTTGTTGCGCTCGGTGTGCGAGAGCTGACCACGCTGGTAGCGCTTCTCGACCTGGTCGGCCTTGCCCTCGTACTCGTCGAGAATGGCCTTCTTACCGACCGGGGTCAGCACGTCCGAGATGGCCACCGTGACCCCGGAGCGGGTCGCCCAGTAGAAACCGGCGTCCTTGAGCTTGTCCAGGGTCTGCGCGACCTGCGTCATCGAGTACCGCTCGGCGAGGTCGTTCACGATCGCGGCCTGCCGCTTCTTCGGCATCGGCTCGTTCACGAACGGGTAGTCCGCCGGCAGCAGGTCGTTGAACAGCACCCGGCCCAGGGTCGTCTCGGCCAGCCAGGTCCGGCCCGGCTCCCAGCCCGCCTCCGCCAGCCGCGCCTCGTCGGACTTGGCCGGCTGCCGGTCGGCGATCCGGATCTTGATCGGGGCGTGCAGGCTCAGCGCCTTGCGGTCGAACGCCATGATCGCCTCGGCGGGCGAGGAGTACGCGTTGCCCGCGCCCTCGGCGTTCTCGTTGAGCCGGGTCAGGTGGAACAGCCCGGTGACCATGTCCAGCCGCGGCATGGCCAGCGGACGGCCCGAGGCCGGCGAGAGGATGTTGTTCGCCGACAGCATCAGGATCCGCGCCTCGGCCTGCGCCTCGGCCGACAGCGGCAGGTGCACCGCCATCTGGTCACCGTCGAAGTCCGCGTTGAACGCCTCACAGACCAGCGGGTGCAGCTGGATGGCCTTGCCTTCCACCAGCTGCGGCTCGAAGGCCTGGATACCCAGCCGGTGCAGGGTCGGCGCCCGGTTGAGCATCACCGGGTGGCCGGTGATGACCTCTTCCAGCACGTCCCACACCTGCGGGCGCGAACGCTCCACCATCCGCTTGGCGGACTTGATGTTCTGCGCGTGGTTGAGGTCCACCAGCCGCTTCATCACGAACGGCTTGAACAGCTCCAGCGCCATGTCCTTGGGAAGACCGCACTGGTGCAGCTTCAGCTGCGGCCCGACGATGATCACCGAACGGCCGGAGTAGTCCACGCGCTTGCCGAGCAGGTTCTGGCGGAACCGGCCCTGCTTGCCCTTGAGCAGATCCGACAGCGACTTCAGCGGCCGGTTGCCCGGACCGGTGACCGGACGCCCGCGGCGGCCGTTGTCGAACAGCGCGTCGACGGCCTCCTGCAGCATCCGCTTCTCGTTGTTGACGATGATCTCGGGCGCGCCGAGGTCGATCAGCCGCTTGAGCCGGTTGTTCCGGTTGATCACCCGGCGGTACAGGTCGTTGAGGTCCGAGGTGGCGAAGCGGCCACCGTCGAGCTGCACCATCGGGCGCAGGTCCGGCGGGATCACCGGGACCGCGTCCAGCACCATGCCGCGCGGGTCGTTGCCGGTCGCCTGGAAGGCGGCCACCACCTTGAGCCGCTTGAGCGCGCGCAGCTTCTTCTGGCCCTTGCCGTTGCGGATGGTGTCGCGCAGGTTGTCCGCCTCTGCGGCCACGTCGAACTCGGTGGCCAGCTTCTGGATGGCCTCCGCGCCCATGCCGCCGGTGAAGTACTCGCCGTAGCGGTCGACCAGCTCGCGGTAGAGCAGCTCGTCGGCGATCAGCTGGCGGGTGTCGAGCTTGGTGAAGGTGGTCCAGACCTCTTCGAGACGGTCCAGCTCGCGGCCGGCCCGGTCGCGCAGCTGGCGCATCTCACGCTCGCCGCCCTCCTTGACCTTGCGGCGCACGTCGGACTTGGCGCCTTCGGCCTCCAGCTCGGCCAGGTCGGCTTCCAGCTTCTGCGCACGCGCCTCGATGTCGGTGTCGCGCTTGGTCTCGAGGTTCTTGCGCTCGACGCCGATCTCGTTCTCCAGCGTCGGCAGATCGTTGTGCCGCAGCTCGGTGTTCACCCCGGTGATCACGTAGGCCGCGAAGTAGATGATCTTCTCGAGATCCTTGGGCGCCAGGTCCAGCAGGTAGCCCAGGCGGGAGGGCACGCCCTTGAAGTACCAGATGTGGGTGACCGGCGCGGCCAGCTCGATGTGGCCCATCCGCTCGCGGCGCACCTTGGCACGGGTCACCTCGACGCCGCAGCGCTCACAGATGATGCCCTTGAACCGGACGCGCTTGTACTTGCCGCAGTAGCACTCCCAGTCCCGGGTCGGACCGAAGATCTTCTCGCAGAAGAGGCCGTCCTTCTCGGGCTTGAGCGTCCGGTAGTTGATGGTCTCCGGCTTCTTCACCTCGCCGAAGGACCACTGACGGATGTCGTCGGCCGTGGCCAGACCGATCCGAAGTTCATCGAAGAAGTTGACGTCTAACACGTCTTCCTTCCCTCTTTCCCTTGAGGATTAAGGCTTTTGGTGGCCCGGGAACCAACCGCACCTCAGGGGTACCGTGACGTAAATCGAGCACGGTACCCCTCCCAGCGAGACGGTCATTCGCAACGCGACCACACTTGGAAATGTCGGAGAGGCGGACTAGTGCACGACGTCGTCCACGCTGGGCGACTCGTTGCGGGACAGGTTGATGCCGAGGTTCGCCGCGGCGCGCTCGAGGTCCTCGTCGTCGGAGTCGCGCATCTCGATCGCCGCGCCGTCGCTGGAGAGCACCTCGACGTTGAGGCACAGCGACTGGAGCTCCTTGAGGAGCACCTTGAACGACTCCGGGATGCCCGGCTCGGGGATGTTCTCCCCCTTGACGATCGCCTCGTACACCTTGACGCGGCCGACCACGTCGTCCGACTTGATCGTCAGCAGTTCCTGCAGCGTGTAGGCCGCGCCGTAGGCCTGCATCGCCCAGCACTCCATCTCACCGAAGCGCTGGCCACCGAACTGCGCCTTACCACCGAGCGGCTGCTGGGTGATCATCGAGTACGGGCCGGTGGAGCGGGCGTGAATCTTGTCGTCGACCAGGTGGTGCAGCTTCAGGATGTACATGTAGCCGACCGACACCGGGTACGGGTACGGCTCGCCGGAGCGGCCGTCGAACAGCGTGGCCTTGCCGTTCTCCTTGACCATCCGCTCGCCGTCGCGATTCGGCTTGGTCGCGCCCAGCAGCCCGGTCAGCTCCTCCTCCTTCGCGCCGTCGAACACCGGGGTGGCGGTGTTCGTGTTCGGCGCGACGTCGTAGAGCTCGGGCGAAAGGTTCTTCGCCCAGTCCGGGTTGCCCTCGATCGTCCAGCCCTGCGAGGCCAGCCAGCCCAGGTGCAGCTCCAGGATCTGGCCGATGTTCATCCGGCGCGGCACACCGTGGGTGTTGAGGATGATGTCGACCGGGGAACCGTCCTCCATGAACGGCATGTCCTCGACCGGCAGGATCTTGCCGATGACACCCTTGTTGCCGTGCCGGCCGGCGAGCTTGTCACCCGGCTGGATCTTGCGCTTCTGCGCCACGTAGACGCGGACCAGCTCGTTCACGCCCGGGGGCAGCTCGTCGTCGTCCTCGCGGGAGAACACCCGGATGCCGATGACCTTGCCGGTCTCGCCGTGCGGCACCTTCAGCGAGGTGTCGCGGACCTCGCGGGCCTTCTCGCCGAAGATCGCGCGCAGCAGGCGCTCCTCCGGGGTCAGCTCGGTCTCGCCCTTCGGCGTGACCTTGCCGACCAGGATGTCGCCGTCGCGGACCTCGGCGCCGATCCGGATGATGCCGCGCTCGTCGAGGTCGGCCAGCACCTCCTCGGAGACGTTCGGGATGTCCCGGGTGATCTCCTCGGCGCCCAGCTTGGTGTCGCGGGCGTCGATCTCGTGCTCCTCGATGTGGATCGACGTGAGCACGTCGTCCTGCACCAGGCGCTCGGAGAGGATGATCGCGTCCTCGTAGTTGTGGCCCTCCCACGGCATGACCGCCACGAGCAGGTTCTTGCCGAGTGCCATCTCACCGTTCTCGGTGGACGGGCCGTCGGCGATGACCTGGCCCTGCTCGACCCGGTCGCCCTCGTTGACGATCGGCCGGTGGTTGAAGCAGGTGCCGTGGTTGGAGCGGCGGAACTTGTACAGTCCGTAGCTCTTGCGGGTGCCGTCGTCGTGCATGATCGTGATGATGTCCGCGGACAGCTCCTCGACCACGCCCGCCTGCTCGGCGACCAGGACGTCCCCGGCGTCGACCGCGGCGCGCAGCTCCACGCCGGTGCCCACGTACGGCGACTGGTTGCGCAGCAGCGGCACCGCCTGACGCTGCATGTTCGCGCCCATCAGCGCGCGGTTCGCGTCGTCGTGCTCGAGGAACGGGATCATCGCGGTGGCGACCGAGACCATCTGCCGCGGCGAGACGTCCATGTAGTCGATCTCGAGCGGGTCGATCAGCTCGACCTCGCCACCCTTGCGGCGGCCCAGCACCTTCGACTCCACGAAGTGGCCGTCGTCGGTCAGCGGGGCGTTGGCCTGCGCCTTGACGAACCGGTCCTCCTCGTCCGCGGTCAGGTAGTCGACCTGGTCGGTGACCTGGCCCTCGACCACCTTGCGGTACGGGGTCTCGATGAAACCGAACGGGTTGACCCGCGCGTAGGAGCAGAGCGAGCCGATCAGGCCGATGTTCGGGCCTTCCGGCGTCTCGATCGGGCACATCCGGCCGTAGTGCGAGGGGTGGACGTCGCGGACCTCCATGCCGGCGCGCTCACGGGACAGACCACCCGGGCCCAGCGCGGACAGACGCCGCTTGTGCGTCAGGCCGGAGAGCGGGTTGTTCTGGTCCATGAACTGCGACAGCTGCGAGGTGCCGAAGAACTCCTTGATCGCCGCGCCGATCGGGCGGATGTTGATCAGGGTCTGCGGCGTGATCGCCTCGACGTCCTGGGTGGTCATCCGCTCGCGCACGACGCGCTCGGTGCGGGAGAGACCGACCCGGATCTGGTTCTGGATCAGCTCGCCGACGGTACGCAGGCGGCGGTTGCCGAAGTGGTCGATGTCGTCGGTCTCGACCGGCACCTCGACGCCGGCGGAGCTGGTCATCTTGTCCTCGCCGGCGTGCAGCCGGACCAGGTACTCGATGGCCGAGACGATGTCCTCTTCGGTCAGCGTGCCGGTGTCGTACGGCGCGTCGAGGCCGAGCTTCTTGTTCGTCTTGTAGCGGCCGACCTTGGCCAGGTCGTAGCGCTTCGGCTTGAAGAACAGGTTCTCCAGCAGCGTCTGCGCGCTCTCCTTCGTGGGCGGCTCACCCGGGCGCAGCTTGCGGTAGATGTCCAGCAGCGCCTCGTCGGTGCCCGCGGTGTGGTCCTTCTCCAGGGTGGCCAGCAGCGTCTCGGAGAAGGAGAACCGCTCGCGGATCGCCTCGGTGCTCCAGCCGAGCGCCTTCAGCAGCACGGTGACCGGCTGGCGGCGCTTGCGGTCGATGCGCACGCCGACGGTGTCGCGCTTGTCCACGTCGAACTCGAGCCACGCGCCGCGGCTCGGGATGACCCGCACGCTGAAGACGTCCTTGTCGGTCGTCTTGTCGACGCTGCGGTCGAAGTACACACCCGGGGAACGCACCAGCTGGGACACGACGACCCGCTCGGTGCCGTTGATGATGAAGGTGCCCTTGTCCGTCATCACCGGGAAGTCGCCGAGGAAGACCGTCTGGCTCTTGATCTCGCCGGTGTTGTTGTTGACGAACTCGGCGGTCACGAACAGCGGCGCCGCGTAGGTCATGTCCTTGTCCTTGCACTCCTCGATCGAGGCCTTGACCTCGTCGAAGCGCGGGGCGGAGAAGGACAGCGACATGGAACCGGAGAAGTCCTCGATCGGGGAGATCTCGTTGAGGACCTCTTCCAGACCGCCGACCGGGTGCTCTTCACCGTCGTTGACGCGGCGCTCGAACCACGCCTCGTCGCCGGTGAACCACTGGAACGACTGAATCTGCACGTCCAGCAGGTTGGGGGTGGAAAGTGGCTCGCGAATCTTTGCGAAGGAGACCCGCTTGGGCGCTCCGGGAATGCCCGAGGCCTGCGAGCGGGGTTCAGCCGAGGTGGTCGCAGCAGTGGCCTGGTTCGCGGGAGAGACTGCCAAGATGCGTCCTTCCGGGGACAATGAGCGGTGAGCAGCCGCGATGGCAAGAGCTGTCGCGGACTGTCAGGGGTGCCGTGTGCCCACTATCCTAACTACCGGCTCCGGGCAGCCTGAAAGAGGGCAGCGCAAAGAGGCAGTCTAGCCCGAACGACGCGGTCTGTCCAGGGGGCGCTCCCGACGGGGCCCAGCCTGTCGCGCGGCGTTTCCGGTAGTACCGTCCAGCCTCCCGGATCCCCCGGTTTCGCGCCCCTCCCGCAAGGGCCGCGTTCCCGGCCGGAACCGTTGGCAGTAAGCGTGAACCCACGGCGCGCGAGAGTCAAGATGCCACACTGTGGTCCCTCCCGTTGGCGCAGCGTCGCAGGGGGTACCGCAGAGGGTGACCGAGCGGACGCTCGTCCCGGTGACCACCGGGGATGCCCGGCGGGCGCGTGGGGCGCGGAGCGGAGCCGGCGGCCCTGCGGAAGCCCCCCGGGGGGCCTCAGGGTGTCGGCAAAGTTGGTCGGGGACCCGGCAGTGGGCGATGCGGAGGTGTGTGTGCGACCACCTCGTGGCGTGCGCCGGACCGGTTTCGGGTCTGTGAAGGGACCCTTCACAGACTCAGAGTCCGTGAAGGGTCCCTTCACGGACCTCTACACCGACTTTGCCGACACCCTGGGGGCCTGTTGAAGGGCATCGTCGGGTCCGGCTGGGGCCGCGATCCGGCGGAGGCGTTCGGCAAGCTGGTCGCGAACATCGGTCTCATCGCGGTCACCGGCGCTGCGGGTGCCGCCGGTGACGTCGCGACCGGCGCGGACAAGGCCGCCGTCGAAGCCGCGGGGCAGCCGGACGCGAAGCCGGCGAGACTGCCGACCGGCTGGACGGGACTCCACCCGAACACGCCGCCCATCCCAGCGGCCACGAGCCGGTGCCGCACTCCCCCGGCGCACTACCTGGCCGAACCGGATGGCGCACGCGCCGGACGCCGGGCAGCAGCTTCCGGGTGACAGCCGCCCGGCCGGCGGAAACGGAAACTGGACCATTCATTTGCCTGGAAGGTGAACGGAATGCCGGACGAAGTACCGTTGAGCCACGAAAAGCTGCGGCGAAAATACGAAACGAACCCGGACGATTTGTCCCCGGAGGACCGGGCAGGGCCCCGGCAAAGTTGGTCGGGGGCCCGGCAGCGGGCGATGCGGAGGTGTGTGTGCGACCACCTCGTGGCGTGCGCCGGACCGGTTTCGGGTCCGTGAAGGGACCCTTCACGGACTCTGAGTCTGTGAAGGG
>NZ_QZFV01000130.1:0-24027 GCF_003600245.1 Amycolatopsis panacis | reverse complement strand
AGGACCCACTCCCCGGAAAAACGCACGACAAGAAGGCGTTCGCCCACTCATTGCTGAGGTCGTCCGAAACTCCGGCGGCGGCATCGGCGACAAAGGCTACCAAGGCACCAGCCTGGTCACCCCGCGAAAAAAGCCAAAAGGAGGAGAACTCAGCAAACGAGACAAAGAAAGTAACGCCGAAATATCTGCCCTCCGCGCAGCCATAGAACGAGTCGTCTCACACTTCAAAAACTGGCGAATACTTCACACCGACTACCGCCGCCCCTACTCCACCTACCGCGACGCCTACGACGCCACGCGCGGACTGTTCTTCTTCTCAATAGCCTGGGGTATTGAATAACGCTCTCGGTGTTCAGCGAAATGTTGCGCACCCTGAGCCGCTTCGCCGACCATGAGCTTCCGGTCGCGCTCGAGGAGGCATTCGCAGTGCGCCGCTTCTTCGCAATCTGGATGGCCGAGCTGACCTCCTGAAGCCCGCTCAGCCCTCCCCGGCCCCCGCCGTCGCCCGGAAAAGCTGGGTCCGGACCCCGCTGAGCGGACGGACCCGAACCGCCGGATCAGCGGCGGGCAGCCACACCGACTGTCCCTGACGCAACTCCACCTGCGCGCCGTCTGCGGCCACCACCAGCAGATCGCCCGCTGTGCAGAGAAGGATCTGCGGCCCCGCCGAATCGACCTCCACGTCGGTGCACTCCTGCGGCGCCCACTCCATCCGGGAAAGCTCGAACTCGGGGGCGTCGGTGTGGTACACCGCCATCCGGCAGCCGGTGGATTCACCCTGCTGCACCGGCATTTCGCCGCAGGAGAAGTCGACCACGCGGAGCAGTTCGGGGACGTCCACGTGCTTCGGGGTGAGGCCGCAGCGCAGGATGTTGTCCGAGTTGGCCAGGATCTCCACCGCGATACCGTGCAGATACAGGTGCAGGTTCCCGGCGGGCAGGTAGATCGCCTCGCCCGCGCGCAGGGTCAGCCGGTTGAGCAGCAGCGCGGCGAGCACCCCGGCGTCCCGTGGGTGCGTCTCGCCCAGACCCAGGATGGTCCGGCATTCGACGGTGAACTCGCCGTGGTCGGCCACGTGCCGCACGCAGGCGTCGAGCACCTCCGGCAGCAGCTCGTCGAAGGCGGACTGGGGCAGTGTGATCCAGGTGGTGAACAACGCGCGCAGCCCGGACGGATCCGGCTGTGCCTCCAGCAGGGCGGTGTACTTGGCCAGCCCGGGCGTTTCGATCGCCTTGAGCAGCTTGATCGTGCGGTGCGGATCGCGGAACCCGGCGAGCGCGTGGAACTCGGTGAGCGCGCAGACCAGCTCGGGTTTCGCGGTGGGATCCGGGTAGTTCCGGTCGGCCGCGTCCCGCGGGATGCCGAGCTTCTCCTCGCGCGCGTAGCCCTCCGCGGCCTGCGCCGCCGACGGGTGCGCCTGCATGGACAGGGGTTCCTCGGCGGCCAGGATCTTCAGCAGGAACGGCAGCCTGCCGCCCCAGCGCGCGGCACACAGCTGCCCGAGCTGGCCGACCGGGTCGGCCTCGACGAGCGCGAGCAGGTTCCGCTCGGTACCGTCCGGGCCGATCACGTGGGACGGATCGCCAGGGTGCGCACCCATCCACAGCTCGGCCTCGGGGTGCGGCGCAGGTACCGGACGGCCCTGCAGCCGCGGGATCGCGGTGCGCGATCCCCAGGCATAGGGCCGTACGGCGTTGCGCAGCAGCTCCACTGTCACCTCAACTCCCCAATTTTCTTCCCCTCGACCGGAGCCGGCACACCCGATAGGCGTTTCCCGGCGTCCGGGCGGCTCCTTCAGACGGTGGCCGGCTCGTATCTGCCGGCCCCGCCGATGCTGCCCGCGGCAAGCCCGAGATAAACGGCGGCGAGTTCGAATCGCAGTGCGAGCACCGCGGCCCGGATCACCTCGTCGGCCTCGATCTCCTCGGCGGGCACCACCAGATCGGCCCCGGGCAGCAGATCCCCGACCTGGTAACGGGCCGCCTCGGTGGCCGGTCCGGTACGCACCGACATCACCAGCACACGCTTGGCGAGCGCCTCCGGGCCGTCGCCGGGATCCGCGAAGATGTCCCGTTCGCGATCACCCGACTGCGCCGCCCGCCACAACGCGGGCCGCGCCATCGCCTGCCGGTAGTCCTCCACATCGCATACCACCGCGGCATGCGCGGCGAAGGCGTGCGCGGCGTGCTCGCCGACCGCGACGGCGACCGGGTCCAGCCCCCACAGCAGCGGCACGCGTTCGGCCATCCGCAGCGCGAGCGCCTTGGCCGGGTTCGCGAACGACTCCCGGGCCAAGTAGTCCTTCTCCGCTTCCAGATCGAGCTGGTCGGCCAGCGCCTGCACGTCCGCGACCAGCAGGCCCAGCGCGTTCGCGGTGAGCAGCCCGGCGGCAAGACCACGCGGGAACGCCATCTCCGGCGGCACCGGCACCCGTGGCGCCAGCAGCACGCCCTTGCCCGCCACGGAGGCCGCGACCGGCCCGTCCTCGGGCGCGGACAGCACCACCGACGCACCGAAACGAGCGGCCCGCTCCAGCGAAGCGGCCAGCTCGCGGTCGCCGGGATCGTCGGTGTGCGCGAACACCACGTCCAGCGCGCCGATCCAGGCGGGCACGGATTCGGCCATCACGACCGGCACCGGGCAGGACGGCGTGAGCAGCGAGGCCAGCAACCGGGTCACCGTGCGGCTCACGCCGGGGCGGTCGATCAGCACCAGCGAACGGGGGCGGCCGAGGTCGAGCCGCTCGCTCAGCTCCAGCTCCGCCGCGGCCTCGGCAGTCGCCCGCACCTGCGCACCGGCCATCGCGGCGGCACGCAGCAATCCCCCACGGTCGGCCTCGGCCAGCCGCGCGGGGTCGTCGAGCAGCGAATCGTCAAGCACTGTCGGCATGGTCGTCATCCGGCTCGCCGGCGGTACCCGGTGCCACCGCCTCGTCGAGCAGCAGCACGGGAATCCCGTCACGGACCGGGTACACCCGGCCACAGCTGGTGCAGGTCAGTGCCTCTGCCTCGGCGTCGTCCGGGGTGCCCGGGCGCAGCGGCGCGTGATCCGGCGACGGGCACGCGAGGATCTCGAGCAGCTGTGCGTCAAGCGTGAGGGCCATGGTTCCTCCATACCACGCGAAGGTTGCCTGTGGAGGGCACCTTCCGGACACAATCCTGCCCGGAAGACCCCCGCGGAACGGTTCGATCAGCCACGGACCAGCGCCAGCACGTCGTCGGTCAGCGCCTGCACCGCGGTCCGGTCGGCGGCCTCCACGTTGAGCCGCAGCAGCGGTTCGGTGTTCGAGGGGCGCAGGTTGAACCACGCGCCGCCGGGCAGCCGCACGGTCAGCCCGTCCAGCTCGTCGATCTGCGCGCCGGACTTGCCCGCGTAGGCGTCCTTCACCGCGAGCATCCGCGCCACCTGGTCGTCCACCGTCGAGTTGATCTCGCCGGAGGCGGCGTAGCGGGAGAAGTCCTGGGTGAGTGCGGACAACGGGCCGTCCTGCTCGCCGAGGGCGGCCAGTACGTGCAGTGCGGCCAGCATGCCGGTGTCGGCCCGCCAGAAGTCGCGGAAATAGTAGTGCGCGGAATGCTCGCCGCCGAAGATCGCGCCGGTGCGGGCCATTTCGGCCTTGATGAACGAGTGCCCGACCCGGGTGCGCACCGGCTTGCCGCCGTGCTCGGCGACGATCTCCGGCACGCCGGTGGAGGTGATCAGGTTGTGGATGATCGTCCCGCCCGGCTCCTTGACCAGCTCACGCACCGCGACCAGCGCGGTGATCGCGCTCGGCGACACCGGCTCGCCCCGCTCGTCGACGACGAAGCAGCGGTCCGCGTCGCCGTCGAAGGCCAGGCCCGCGTCGGCGCCGGTCTCGCGCACCTTGGCCTGCAGGTCGACGATGTTCCTCGGGTCCAGCGGGTTGGCCTCGTGGTTCGGGAAGGTGCCGTCGAGCTCGAAGTACATCGGCACGACCTCGACGGGCAGGCCGGCGAACACCGTCGGCACGGTGTGCCCGCCCATCCCGTTGCCCGCGTCCACGACCACCTTCAGCGGCCGCGAGCCGCTCAGGTCGACGAGGCTGCGCAGGTACCCGGCGTACTCGCCGAGCACGTCGCGTTCGGTGACGCTGCCCCGACTGCCCTCGAAGACCGGCACGCCCTGTTCCACCGTGTCGCGGATCTCGGTCAGCCCGGTGTCCTGCCCGACCGGAGCGGCACCGGAGCGGCACATCTTGATGCCGTTGTACTTGGCGGGGTTGTGGCTGGCGGTGAACATCGCACCCGGCAGGTTCAGCGAACCGGACGCGAAATACAGCTCGTCGGTGCTGCACAGGCCGATCGACACCACGTCGAGGCCTTGCGAGGTGACGCCCTCGGCGAACGCGGCCGACAGGCCGGGCGAAGAGTCGCGCATGTCGTGACCGATCACCACGGTCGGCGCCTCGGTCTTGACCAGCAGGGCGAACGCTGCCCCGAAGTCCCGTACCAGGGCCTCGTCGAGCTGTTCGCCGACCACGCCACGAATGTCGTAGGCCTTCACGATGCCGGAAAGGTCTGGCACGCCTTCTCCCCGCCGCTAGTGTGATCGCGGCGCCGGTCGCGCCGCGGGCAAAAGCCTACCGGCGGGAGCGACCTTCAGGCGCGCCCGGGCAGCACGCGCAGGTGCCCGCGTCTGCCGGAGGGGTTCTCCGGCTCGGGTGGCGCGGCGGGCCGGTCCGAGCGGCCAGCCTCGCGCACGGCCTCGGCCAGCGCGGTCAACTCGTCCGCCGACTGCTCGGGAGCGGCGAAGGTGCCTTCGTGGCGGACGACTTCCCAGCCTTTCGGCACGGTCAGCCGCAGCGCGTGTGCCTCGCACAGGTCGTAGGAATGGGGTTCGGAGGCGGTGGCCAGCGGACCGACGACGGCGGTGGAGTCACGGTAGGCGTACGTGAGCGTGGCGACTGCGGGCTCGAGACAACCCGTTCGCGAACATTTCCGTACGCTCCGCACGATTCGAAACGATAGCGCGTCGCCGCAAGGCCGTACCGGCGACACGCGCGTGGCACGGCTGACCGCATAGACTTGCCAGGTGGCGACGGCTCGTGATTATCGACAACGGCAGCGGCTTCGGCGGGACCGGCACGGCCGGGGCCTGCGCGGAACGCTCTATCCGGCGTCCCTGCCCGTCGCGACCAGCCGCGCGGAGCGATTCGACGCGCTGGTGCTCGATGCGCTGGAGCCGATCGAAGCGCGCTGGCGCCACGAGCTGACGAAGCTGGACGTCGCGGTCGACGACGTGCCCGAAGTCCGTGAGGACGGCCGTACCGCCACCGACGGCGTGCTGCACGACGGCGTGGTCCCGCTGTCCCGTCTGGTCCCGGCCGGGGTGGACCGCACCGGCCTGCCGACCCGTGCGCGGATCGTGCTGTACCGGCGTCCGCTGGAGGCCCGGGCGAAGGATCCCGCGGAGCTGGCCGACCTGGTGCACGACGTCCTGGTCGAGCAGGTGGCCGGCTACCTCGGCGTCGAACCGGACGTGATCGAAGGCGACTGAGCCTCGCCTCCCGCGTCGCCCTGAAGGCTGTGAAGGGACCCTTCACGGACTCCGAGGCTGTGAAGGGTCCCTTCACAGCTTTGAGCCGGGGTGGTGGGGCGCCGTGAGGGGATCGCGGTCAGGGCGGTGAACAGCACGGCGGCGAGCTGCACGAGCAGGAGCAATCCGCGTTCGGTGCCCGGGAATGTCACGGAGATCTCCGAAGGCTGCGGAGGTATGGATACCGCGACCTGGTGTCCCCAGGCGGGCACGATCGGCACTGCCTTGCCGTTCACGCTCGCCTGCCAACCGGCTTCCTGCTCGGCGGCAACCACGAGCAACCGTCCGGTCGGTCCCTCCGACGCTCGCACCCGCACGTCCGGCAGCCGCGCGTCGACGGGGGAAACGCCTGGGCTCACGCCGGGCGCGCCGCCTCGGGTCACCGCTTTCTTCGCCAGCTCAGGCGAGATCAACGCCACTTCGCCGGTGTTCGGGAGCAGCCGCAGCACCGGCCGTCCGTCCGGCAACGGCGCGGCTACCGCGGTCAGGTCGCGGGCGGCGTCGGCGAACGCGCCCGCGTTGGTGCCGGCCGGCAGGATCACGTACTGCACACCGGACGCGGCTGCGGCGGCCAACGTGCTCCGTAACGTGGCGACGTCGCCTTGTCCCAGGTCACGGCGCCAACCGGCGAGCCGGTCGGGTGTACCGGCGACCGGGGCTAGTTCGTCGTCGCCGAACTGCGCGAGACGACCGCCGGTCTGGCGTACAGGGCTGTAGCCGGTGCCGAGGTCGAGGACGGATCGTCCCGCCGAGACCTCCGACGCCAGCTGTGGGCGCGGCTGCGCGGTCAGCGGCCCTTCGGCGCCGGACAGCGCCGCGCCCACGCCCAGGGCGGCCACCACGACTCCCCCGGCCACCGCGAGCACCTTCGGCAGCCACGATGCGGGGACGGCCGCGCGGCCGCCGCGTTGCCAGGTCGCGAGGATCGTCCAGAGCAGCCCGGCGCCCACGAACAGCAGCGGTACCCCGGCGTACCCGGACGCGGGCGCACCACCTTGCAACGGCGTGAGCTGCACCTCCCGGACCACGAACAGGCCGACGACGCCGAGTATCGCGAGCGCCAGCCCACCGGCGACCTCGCGGCGTGGCCGGACGACCAGCGCGACGAGCGTGGCGGCGAGGACCGCGACTCCGATCGGCCAGGCGCCCGGTCCGCCAGGGGTGAGCCCGGCCAGATCCGCGGCGGACGCCGGGGCCGCCGCGCCACCGAGCCCCTGCACGAGCAGTTCGGGGTGGCGCAGCAGCACAGTCGGCCACGGCAGCAACAGGACCAGCGGCAGGATCACCACGATCCCGACCGAGGCCACCCGCCGGGCCAGCCCGGACGGCGCGGGCAACACGATGAATCCGACGAGCAGGCCGACCAACGCGAGCCCGTGCGCGAGCGGAGAGAACGCGCCGAGCAGCGCGACGCCAAATGCGGACAACGCGGAGACGTGCAGCCAGCGCGTGCCAGGCCGGGTAAGCAGCCGTACCAGCCCGGCTACCACGAGTGGCAGCACGATATGGACCACGACGACGTCGAGCCGGCCTTGCGCGACCGAAGCGGTGGCGGCGGGCAGGAACGCGTACGCCGCCGCGATGGCCGCGCGGACCCACCGGCGGACCGGAAGCTTGCGCGTGGCTACGTACGCACTGAGCCCGGCGAGCGGAAGGTCTGCGACGAGCAGGATCGCGACGAGCGCGGCTGGGCCGCCGATCGGCGCGAAGATCGCCCCGAGGGTGCCGAGCACCGGCAGCGTCGCGGGAGCGGGCGCACCGGTGCCGCCGGCGATCGAATGCCACGACGACAGGTACGTCGACCAGATCTCGCCCAGCCCGCCGACCGGCAGCAGCTGCCCGCCCCACAGGTCGAGGCCGAGCCGGCCGCGGTTGATCACCAAGGCCAGCACGGTGAGCACGACGACGAGGACGAACGGCGGCGCGAACACGGTGGCCGCGAGCACCCGGCGGCGGTCGACTGCGACGAAGACCAGGTCGGGTTCGGCGGCCGGCTCCACCGGGCGCGGCACCGGTGTCGGCCGGGCTTCGACCTCCGGTGCTTCACCGTCCTCTTCGGACTCTTGCGGGGGCGCCTCCGGCAGAGCGACCGCGACGACCGTGCCCGGACGCTGCAGCCGGGAGCCGCGGCTGCTGAGCCCGCGCAACGCTCCGGCGGGCAACGCAGCCGGCCCGACCGGCCGGGCACCGGAGGCTGCGAGCGCCTCCGGCGGGATCCACGCGCTGTCCTGCCCGACGCTGTCCGGCACTGTGCCGAGCGCCACGTCGTTCTGCACCCCGCGCTGCACGAGACCGACCACACCGGCCCGGATCGCGTTGCGCAGCCGGGTGTTTCGGCTCGTGAAGAGCCCGCGAACAGTGCCGGGGCGCGGCAATTCCCGCCGCGCGGCGCGAGCGGCGCGGAGATTTCCGCGGCCACTACAGAGATAGCGCAGCGCGGCCAGCTCCGCGCCGGCCTCGGTCGTGCGGCGCAGCACGAAGAACACCAGCGCGCGCAGTACCAGCAGCAAAGGCAGCCGGACGAGCCCGAACCAATACGACGCGGGCGAGCAGTTCACCAGGAAGACCCGCAGCCCGTGGGAACGGTTCAGTGCGGCAAGCGAGCGGCCGGTCGCGTCCGGGGTGCGCTGTCCGGTGGTGAGCGCGCGGGCATGCCGGACACGTGCCGCAGGCACCGAAAGCACCAGTGAGCCGACTGCGTTGGCGCGCCAGCCGAAATCGAGATCCTCGCGCAGTAGCGGGAAATTCTCGTCGAAGCCGCCGAGTTCGTGCCAGAGTTCCCGTTGTACCAACGATCCTGCGCTGGGCACGGCGAGTACTTCGCTGGGTTCGCCGTCGGGTGCGGCCATGTGCTGGCGGTGGCCGGAGGCGTCGGTGGACAGCCCGGCTTCGACGATCAGCCGCGGGTCGGTCCAGTCGAGGGCGAGGGGGCCGAGCACTTTGGCGGACGGGTTCTGCTCGGCGGTGCGCAGGAGGGCTTCGAGGCAGTCCGGTTCGGGGGCGCAGTCGTCGTGCAGCAGCCACAGCCAGGAGCCGGGGTCGCCCCAGCGCTGGACGGCGTGTTCGACGGCCGCGGCGACCGCCGCGGCGAAGCCGGTTCCGGCGGGCAGAGTGAGCACGCCGGAGAGCACCGGCGCGGATTCCGGCCCACTCGCCTCGGCGGCGGCTTCGGCGAGCAGTTTCGCGGTCCGGTCGGTGGATCCGGTATCGACCGCGAGTACGTGCCGGGGCCGGACCGTGCTGCGTCGCAGGGCGGAAAGCGCCAGCGGCAGCCATTCCTCACCGTCATGACAGACCACAATGGCCAGTACGGGCAGGGTGCGCACAGCGGGCGGGGCGACAGGGCGGGGCAAGAACGGCTCCTGACCGGGAGAACGATGCGGTGCGGCCACCCTACGACCTCACGCACCGCACCGGTCCGGACCCACGCCGTATCACCCACACGGACGCCACCACCCCAAACCGGCTTCTGATTCCCCAAGACACACCCCAAAACACCCCCACCACGACCAATCATGAGACGCCCCGCCGCACCGCAACAAGCAACGATTCAGGCAGGCCCCGCCGCAACGCAACGACGAAAGGCCCCAAGACACACCTACGGCGAGGAGTTCAGGCTCACTCCGAACCGCACCCCGGCAACGCCCCCGCCGCAGCAACCACGACGACGATCCGAGAACAAACCCCGAGCAACACCCGGGCAGACCCCCGCCGCAACGCAACGACGACGAAGACCCGAAAACTCACCCCGAGCGGCACCCGGGTAAGACTCCCGCCGCAACGCGACCACGGCGGGGGTCCGGGGGCTCGCCCCCGGGCGGGGCCTGGGGGTTGCACCCCCAGAAAACACAGTGATCGAGCCCACCGGTCCACGCTCTCCGTGGACACACTCCGGCCCAAAAGGATCGATCAGGCGCGTTTCTTGAGCTTCCGCCGTTCCCGTTCGGACAGTCCGCCCCAGATGCCGAAGCGCTCGTCGTGCGCCAGGGCGTACTCGAGGCATTCGTCCTTGACTTCACAGCCGAGGCAGATCCGTTTGGCTTCCCGGGTCGAGCCGCCCTTCTCGGGGAAGAACGCCTCCGGGTCGGTCTGCGCGCAGAGCGCGCGTTCCTGCCAGTCCTGCTCTTCGGTGGCATCGAAGAGGTCGGTCAGATCCCCGAGCTGCTGCTCCGGGTTCTCTCCCCACCCCACGACGTGCCCCCATTCCTTGCTCTCTGCTTCCAACCGCACGTCCGCCTCCTCGCTCCTACGCACTCCCCAGGCTGGCGGTGGTGAAACGCCACCCGCTGTCCCCTCGACAGCGAATGACATCACTGTGATTACACCCGTGTAGTGCGGCCAGGTCAAGCGGAGTAGCGAGTTCGGGGGATCCCTCCCGCCGGCTGCGCAAGGGGACACGCCGAAGACTTCACACCGGGCATACGGAAGACTGGAGTGGTGCAGAGATCAGCAGTGCGCCCGAGTCCCATCTTCCTCGGCATCCTCGCCGTCTCCGTGGCCGGCGGTTTCCTGGCCGCATACGGGGACTCTTCGACCTTGCTCAGCAGCCGCGACCCGATGTTCGTCGCGGGTGTGGTGCTGCTCGTCGCGGGCGGCTGGATCGCCTCGCTCACCCTGCATGAGTTCGGCCACGCCTTCGTGGCCTTCCGCGGCGGGGATCACGAAGTCGCCCGCAAGGGGTACCTCTCGCTGGACGTCCGTCGCTATACGGACCCGGTGCTGTCCTTGCTGCTGCCGTTGATCTTCCTGCTGATCGGCGGCATTCCGCTGCCCGGCGGCGCGGTGTGGATCAACCGGGGCGCGCTGCGCAGCCGGGCCACTTCGTCATGGGTCTCGCTGGCCGGGCCGTTGAGCAACCTGGCCGTGGGTGCCGCGCTGTGCCTGGTGGTCGCGCTGGTGCCGATGGCCACCGGCCTGTTCTACGCACTGTCCTATCTGGCCTTGCTGCAGGTGATGACCTTCCTGCTGAACATCCTTCCGGTGCCGGGGCTGGACGGCTGGGGTGCGCTCGAGCCCTATCTGTCGCCGCAGGCGCGGATGTTCGGCGCAAGGGTGCGGCCGTGGGCGCCGCTGGCGCTGTTCGCGCTCTTCTTCGTGTTCCGCCCGGCCGGGGATCTGCTCTGGTCCGTGGCCGGGAAGATCTTCATGGCGCTCGGCGGCAGCTCACCCGCGGCCGCTGTGGGGCAGACCGCGTTCCTGTTCTGGCGCTGAGCCCTTCAGGACCACCGCAGGGAGTTGGCCATCAGCCAGACGTGCGCACGCTTCCATACGGTGCGCAGCCCGGCGCGTTCGCCGAAGTAGTCGCCCGCCGCGCCGGCCACCGGCAGCATCCCGATCATCCGGTGGTAGAACCGGCCGCTCGGGCGTTTCTCCAGTTCCCCGGCGATGCCCCAGAGCGAGCGGCCGAAGCGCCACAGCGTGCCGGCGACCGCCTTCACGGTGACTTTGCCGTGCGCGCGCCGTGACTGCTCGAGTTCCTCGGCCAGCTTCGCGGCCGCACTGTCCTCTGCGGACTCGTCGTGCCCGGTGTGCTCGCCGGCGGCCAGCCGCGGGTCGATGTCCCGATCGAACAGCACGGACGCGATCAGCCGGACCCGGCTGCCCACGTCGGTCACCCCGTACTCCCCGCGATCGCGCACAGCAGCAGGCCTTGTGACACGGCGCCGAGCGCGTCCTGCACCGGGAGCCGGTCGGCGAGCGCCCCGCCGAGCCCGGGGATCGAAGTGATCAGCGCGGTGAGCCTGCCGACCCGGTTGATCCACCAGCCCGCGCGCTTGTCGATGTCCATCGCCGCCCAGGCCGAGGTGCCGGGACCTGGACCGAGGTGAGTGCACCGAGCACCTATTAACAGAGTTTGCGGTCGGCGAACTCGTCCTCGCCACGGCGGGCGCGATCCTGCAGGCCGAACGGACCGGATTCGCGCAGCGCGTCGAGCATCGGCGCGCCGGCGCGGACGAAGGGCCGCAGCACCGCGACCACCTGCCGATCCGAGATGGCCTCAGCCACGGCCGGATCCCTTGGCCGTGGCGGCCCGGCCGAGCCCGCCGCCGAGCACCAGCGCGGCGGGCAGCGCGCTCCCGCCGAGCAGCAGCAGCGCCCGCCAGTCCTGCACCAGCACGAGATCGCCGCCGGGACCGGTCAGCCCGATCACGAAGACCACGATCACCCAGACCACCAGCGGGACGAACGACAGCCCAGGACGCACGAGCTTCGCCGTGGTGAGCACGAGCCACGGAGTGGTGACCGCGCCGACCAGCACGGTCACCGGGAGTGGTATCTCGCCGAGTGTGCCGACGCGCAGCGGCAGGAAGAACACTTCGAGCAGCGCCAGCAGCACAGCGTCGAAAGCGAGCAGCAGCAAGAGGAGCCACTGGGCGCGGGTGAGCGGGGCGGCCATGATCACAGCCCGCCGAACAGATCGGTCGCGGCACCGTCCGCGTCGCCGCGGGCGAGCACGAAGTACTCGACGGGCGGGATCGGCTGGGCGACGTCGTTGGTAAGTGCGAAGTGGACGACTGCGTCTTCGCACACAGTCAGCTGTGTCTCATGCGCGCGCAACGCGGCGAGCTTCGCCGGGATGTGTGCGGAGATGTCGAGCACAGTGGTGATCTTCTCGTCCGGGACCGAGGGCAGCTCATCGTCTGCGGGTATGCGGAAGGGAGAGGTTCCGTCTGCGCGCAGCTCGGCGAGCCCGGCGACGAGTGCGGCCTTGGACTGGACCACATGGAATACGCGCGGCACGTCCGTCGCGGCGGCCATGGTGATCTCGTGCGCACGGATGTGGTCCGGGTGGCCGTAGCCGCCGAACGCGTCATAGGTGACGACGACCTGCGGCGCCAGTTCGTCGATCAGCGTGCGCAGCTGCGCGGTCTGCTCGGCGACCGCTCCGCCGGTGAACGCCCGTGGGTGCTCGGCGGCCGGCGTGCCCGCCATACCGGAGTCTCGCCACCGACCAATCCCGCCGAGGTAGTCGTGCCGGGTGAGACCGAGCGCGGCGCAAGCGCCGGCGAGTTCGCCGGAGCGGTAGCCGCCCAGCTGATCGGCCTCGGCAGCGGCCAGCCGGGCCAGCCGCGGCGGCACGATCTCGCCCTCCTCACCGAGGGTGCAGGTGACCAGGAAGACGTCCGCACCCTCGGCCGCATACCGGGCAATGGCCCCACCGGTGGTGATGCTCTCGTCGTCCGGGTGCGCGTGGACCAGCAGCAGCTTCCGCTTCACCACCTCAGGTTAACGACCCTCCGGGCGCATCCGCCGACGACGGCGGCACCTATGCACAGGTAGCCGCAAACGCATCCCACTGCGTCGGAAATACGTCCCGGCAACTGGGCGTTCCCGGGGGCGGAACGTTCCGCGCAGCAGGATCGCGGACCACTCGGCACGGTGGTCCACCCGGCCCCGGGGCCATGCGGCGACCTTCCGGCAGTCGCCGCGTAGTGGCCGGCTTCCGCCTGCCTGACACCACATATCAGGAGGTGCAGACCACTGTCCGGCCGGAGCACGTACCGCCGAATTCCTCGAGCGGCGCATTCGACTCACGAGATCGGGTTAATTCCTGGTCACCTGCAGTCTTCCCCGGACGGGAAGCTGCGCCATTCGCTGGGCTCCCCAAATTGCGGAGCGTGGGTTATCGTCCCCCGAACCAAACGACCGACCGGGCCACAGAACCACCCGAACAGGTTCGCGCAACCCTTACAGTCAACTACCCTCAGTAGTTAATGACCCGGGGAATCCTTGACGGACCTCGTCAGGATGAGATTGCTGTTCCACAACGATCTCACTCAGAGTGTCCGGATCGATGGTTTTGCCAGCTGTCCACTGCCTAAGTTTCACGACTACGGTGAGCAACGCGATTACTCCGGTGCTTGCGGTCAGGAAGAGGTCGCCTCGCACACCCGCGACGGCGTCGAGCAAGGAGAATGAATGTTAGTGACGACAAGGTCGCGCGCCGTGCGACTCGGCGCGTTCGTCGCGGGCGCGGCCCTTCTGCTCTCCGCCTGTGGTGGCGGGGGTGGCAACAGTGCCGGGCAGACCGGCCAGGCGTTCGCCGACTGTGACCAGAACCCGAACACCTGCAATTCGGCCCAGCCCGACCAGCTGCAGGACGGGGGCACCGTCACCTACGCGATCGAGAAGAACATCCCGGACTGGAACGTCACCTCGGCCAAGGGCAACGTTTTCGAGACCGGTGAGGTCACCCGCGGCCTGCTGCCGCACACCTTCTACACCACGCCCGAACTGAAGTCGGTGCTGAACAAGGACTTCGTCGAATCCGCCGATCTGACGAACCCGACCACGATCGTCTACAAGATCAACCCGAAGGCGGTCTGGTCGGACGGCACCCCGCTCTCGGCGGACGACTTCATCTACAACTGGAAGGTGCAGAACGGCAAGGACTGCCCGGGCTGCTCCGCCGCGGACACCTCCGGTTACGACCAGATCACCTCGGTGGTCGGCTCGGACGGCGGCAAGACCGTGACCGCGACGCTGTCCAAGCCGTTCACCGACTGGCGCAAGCTGTGGGGCTCGTCGGGCGGTATGTACCCGGCGCACCTGGCCAAGTAGAACGGCGGGGTGGACACCCCGGACGGGCTCGCGGCCTCCTACGCCTGGTTCAGCAAGACCGTGCCGACCTGGAGCGGCGGCCCGTGGAAGATCTCGAAGTTCGACAACAACACGGCGGTCACCGAGGTGCCCAACGACAAGTACTGGGGCACCAAGTCGAAGCTGCAGAGCGTCGTCTTCCGGATCATCACCGACGCCACCCAGGAGCCGACCGCACTGCAGAACAACGAGGTGCAGGCGATCTACCCGCAGCCGCAGGTGGACCTGGTCCACCAGGTGAAGAACATGCCGAACATCTCCTCGTACATCGGCGTCGGCCTGACGTGGGAGCACTTCGACTTCAACCTGCAGGCCCCGGCGCTGAAGAACGCCGCGATCCGGCAGGCGATGTTCACCGCGGTCAACCGCCAGGACATCATCGCCAAGACCGTCGGCCAGTTCACCGACAAGGTGAAGCCGCTGAACAACCACAACTTCATGCCTCAGCAGACCGGCTACAAGGACGTGGTCTCGTCCACCGGGCAGGGTTCCGGTGACGTCGAGAAGGCGAAGAAGATCCTGACCGACGCCGGCTACAAGATCAACGGCCAGCAGCTGATCGACCCGAGCGGCCAGCCCGTGCCGGCCCTGCGGATCCGCTACACCGTGGGCAACCAGATCCGTCAGGACGAGTGCCAGCTGTTCGCCAAGGCGGTCGAGCCGCTGGGCATCAAGGTCAACGTGACCTCGACCGACGACCTCGGCGCCACCACCACACAGGGCGATTACGACGCCATCGTGTTCGCCTGGGTGGCCACGCCGTTCGCGATCGGCGGGTCCAAGCAGCTGTGGGGTACCGGCCAGGGCAGCAACTTCGGCAAGTACACCAATCCGCAGGTGGACAGCCTGATTGCCGAGGCCAGCGCCGAGACCGACCAGGTCAAGGGCGCCGAGCTGCTCAACCAGGCCGACCAGCTCATGACCAACGATGCGTACGTGCTTCCGCTGTACCAGAAGCCGACCTTCATCGCGTCCTCGGACAAGATCGCGAACATCCGGAACAACTCGTCTCTGGACGGACCGGTGTACAACATGACCGAGTGGGGCATCCGCAAGTGATCACCGCCCGGTAGATTCGCGCTGAACCAGCCGGTGAGGGGCGGGCGGACAAGCCCGCCCCTCACCGGTTGCCCGATTCATTCCCGAACGCACGCTTGCCCCGCCTCGTCGCCCCGGCCCTGCCACCACCCGCGGCGGGCGCCGGCAGAACACCGCCCAGAGCAGGAAGACCTCCATGCTTGCCTTCGCACTGCGCCGGCTCTTCGTCTCGGTGCCGATCCTGATCGTTTCGACCTTCGTCGTATTCGTGATGGTCTCGCTGTCGGCCAACCCGCTGAGCCCGCTGATCGCGCGGAATCCACCACCCCCACCGCAGACCATCGAGCTGGAACGCATCCGGCTGCACCTCGATCAGCCCATCCTCGAACGCTACTGGCACTGGGTCACCGGCATCTTCAGCGGCGACTTCGGCCCCTCGGTGGACTCGACCACCAACATCGGCCACGAGATCTTCGCCCGGTTCGGCGTGACGCTGCGGCTGATCGCGCTCGCCATGGTCGTCGCGCTGATCCTCGCGGTGATCATCGGCGTGGTCAGCGCCGCCCGCCAGTACTCGAAGTTCGACTACACGGCCACTTTCTTCGGCTTCCTGTTCCTGTCCATGCCCGCGTTCTGGTTCGCCATCCTGCTCAAGCAGGTGGGGATCGGGATCAACACCGCGGTGGGCGATCAGGTCTTCTACACCATCGGGTCCTCCTCGATCATCGCCTCCGGCGGATTATGGGATTCCCTCGGCGACGCGTTCGGCCACCTGATCCTGCCGACCATCTCGCTCGCGCTGACCAGCTACGCCGCCTGGAGCCGCTTCCAGCGCGCATCCATGCTCGAGGTGCTCAACAGCGACTACGTGCGGCTGGCCCGGGCGAAGGGGCTGCCGCGCTGGACGGTCACCCGGCGGCACGCGCTGCGCAACGCGCTGATCCCGCTGACCACCGTCGTCGCGCTGGACATCGGTGCCATCCTCGGCGGCGCGGTGGTCACCGAGACCGTGTTCCAGTGGCAGGGCTCGGGTGCGTTCCTGCTGAACGCGATCAAGACGAGTGACGTCTACGCCGTGGAGGGGTGGCTGCTCATCGCGGCCACGTTCATCATCCTGCTCAACCTCATCGCCGACCTGCTCTACGGCCTGCTCGACCCGAGGATCCGCTATGCCTGACGACTCCTTCACCACTTCCGGCGGCTCCACTGCCGCACCGGCCGCCCCGCACACCCCCAAGGGCGCCCCGGACCGCGAGTTCACCGTCAAGGAACGCAGCCAGGCACAGCTGGTCTTCCGGCGTTTCCTCCAGCATCGGCTGGCCATGATCAGCCTCGTCGTGTTCATCCTCATCGTGCTGTTCGCCTACGTCGGCGGCGCGCTGTGGAAGTACGGCCCGGACACCATCACCGAGTCGAACTCGGCGCCGCCCTCGGGCGCGCACCCGTTCGGCACCGACGCGGTCGGGCACGACCAGCTCGCCCAGGTGATGCGCGGAACCCAGATCTCCCTGCAGATCTCCGTGCTCGTCGCGCTGTTCGCCACCATCGTGGGCACCGTCTGGGGTGCCGTGGCCGGCTACTACCGCGGCTGGGTGGACACCGTGCTGATGCGGATCGCCGACCTGGTGCTCACCCTCCCGCTGCTCGCGGTGGCCGCGGTGCTGGCGCACCAGTCCGGTGGCACCTGGTGGCTGATCGCGGTGGTGATCGCCGGACTGTACTGGGCCTACGTCTCCCGGGTCGCCCGCGGTGTGGTGCTTTCCTTGCGGGAGAAGGAATTCGTCGAGGCGTCCAAGGCACTCGGCGCGAGCGACGCGCGGATCATCTTCCGGCACCTGGTGCCCAACGCGCTGGGCGCGATCATCGTGAACCTGACAATCCTGGTGTCCATCGGCATCCTGCTGGAGACCGCGCTGTCCTTCCTCGGCTTCGGCGTGCAGGTCCCGGACACCTCGCTCGGCCTGCTGGTCTCCACCGCGCAGACAGCGGTGGACACCCGCCCGTGGTTGTTCTATTTCCCGGGCATTTTCATCATCCTGATCGCGCTGACGATCAACTTCATCGGCGACGGCCTGCGGGACGCGTTCGACCCCCAGCAGACGAAGGTGCGCGCATGACGACCCGTACTTCTTCCCCCGGCGGCGGCATGACCACCGAGCACACCGGCGACGCGGTCCTCACCGTCGAGGATCTGACCGTGCAGTTCCCGACCGGCGACGGCGTGGTCAACGCCGTGCGCGGGGTGAGCTACCAGCTGCAGCGCGGTGAGGTGCTGGGCATCGTCGGCGAGTCCGGCTCCGGGAAATCGGTGACCTCGCTGGCGGTGATGGGCCTGCTTCCCCGCACCGCCAAGGTGTCCGGCTCGATCCGCTTCGGCAGTACCGAGCTGTTGAAGGCGAGTGAGAAGGACCTCAACAAGGTCCGCGGCAAGGGCATCGCGATGGTCTTCCAGGACCCGATGACCTCGCTGAACCCGGTGTACACCGTGGGCGACCAGATCGCCGAGGCGATCACCGCGCACCACGACGTGCGCAAGGACGTGGCGAAGAAGCAGGCGATCGACCTGCTCGACCTGGTCCGTATCCCGAATCCGAAGCAGCGTGCCGACGAGTACCCGCACCAGCTCTCCGGCGGGATGCGCCAGCGGGTGGTGATCGCGATCGCGATGGCCAACAACCCGGACGTGATCATCGCGGACGAGCCGACCACCGCACTCGACGTGACGGTGCAGGCGCAGATCCTCGAAGCACTCAAGGCCGCGCAGCAGGAGACCGGCGCCGCGATGGTGCTGATCACCCACGACCTGGGCGTGATCGCCGGTTCGGCGGACCGGGTGCACGTGATGTACGCGGGCCGGGTGGTCGAATCCGGCACGGTGGACGAGATCTTCTACACCCCGCGGATGCCCTACACCCTCGGCCTGCTGGGCAGCCTGCCCCGGCTGGACGTCAAGACCGAGCGCCTGACCCCGATCACCGGGGCACCGCCGGCCACCACGAACATGCCGCCGGGCTGCCCGTTTAGCCCGCGCTGCCCGCTGTCGCAGGACATCTGCGAGCGGGAGGAGCCGCCGCTGGTGGCCGTCGGGCACGGCCAGTACGCGGCGTGCCACTTCAGCGAGCAGGTCGAAGGCAAGGACCCAGCGGACCTGTTCAGCGCCACCTCGGCCGACATCGCCGCAGTGGCCCCGACCGTCGACGCAGTGACCGACACGGAGACGAACCGATGAGCGAGGCAACGGCGGCGGCGACCCCCGTTCTTTCCGCGCAGAACCTGGTGAAGCACTTCCCGATCCGCGGTGGCGGCCTGCTGCGCCGCACCGCGGGCGCGGTGCAGGCGGTGTCGGACGTGTCCTTCGACATCTACCCGCGCGAAACGCTGGCGCTGGTCGGCGAGTCCGGCTGCGGCAAGTCGACCACCGCCCGGGTGGCGCTGGCCCTGCAGCCGCTCACCGGCGGCAAGGTCACCTACGAAGGCCGCGATCTGGCCGCCATGTCCAAGCGGGAGATGCAGCACCTGCGGCGGGACATGCAGATCGTGTTCCAGGACCCGTATGCGTCGGTGGACCCGCGGCTGCCGGTGAACGAGATCATCGCCGAGCCGCTGCGCATCCACAAGCTGTACGAGAACAACGGCCGTCAGCAGGTCCGCGACCTGATGAAGACCGTGGGCCTGCGTCCCGAGCACGGCAACCGGTTCCCGCACGAGTTCTCCGGCGGGCAGCGCCAGCGCATCGGCATCGCCCGCGCGCTCGCGCTCAAGCCGAAGGTGCTGGTGCTCGACGAGCCGGTGTCCGCATTGGACGTTTCGATCCAGGCGGGCGTGCTCAACCTGCTCAAGGACCTGCAGGCGGAACTGGGCCTGTCGTATCTGTTCGTCTCGCACGACCTGTCGGTGGTGCGCCACGTGTCCGACCGGATCGCCGTGATGTACCTGGGCAAGATCGTGGAGACGGCCCCGGCCGAGCAGCTGTTCGAGCATCCGGCGCATCCCTACACCCAGGCGCTGATCTCGGCCATTCCGGTGCCCGACCCGCGCAAGGAACGCACCCGCCAGCGCATCGTGATCACCGGCGACGTGCCCAGCCCGGCGAACCCGCCGTCCGGCTGCCGGTTCCGGACCCGCTGCCCGAAGTTCGCGAATCAGCTCGACGACGCAGGCCGCGAGAAGTGCACCACGGAGGAGCCCGCGCTGACCGACCGCGGCGACGGCCACCCCGTGGCCTGTCACTTCGCCGAAAGCCTGCGGCTGATCTGATCCGCGCACCGCAGTCAAGGCTGTGAAGGGACCCTTCACGGACTCTGAGTCCGTGAAGGGTCCCTTCACTGCTTTCGGGGGGGGTGTCAGCCGGCGGAGGTGGTCGTTTCGGGGCCGGAGGAGGCGCCGCGGGTCCAGTTCACCGCGGTGCCGAACGGGCCCTGCATCGGCGCGCCCGGGGTGAGCCCGGAGATGCCCTTGCCCACGGCGAGGACTTCGGCCTCCTGGAACAGCGGGATCACCGCGTTCTCCGACCACAGCTGGGGTTCCAGGGTCTTCAGCGAATCGGCGAGGGTGGCCGAGCCGGTCAGTGCGGAATCGATGGTGGCCTGCAAGGCCTCGTCGCACAGCCCGGCCGGGTTGGCCGGCACCGCTGCTTTCGTCTTGTCCGTTGTGGACTGTCCGGGGGCGCAGCCGAAGGTGGAGGCCAGCACGGTCGCCGGATCACCGCCGACCGGCAGGCCGGCCACCGCGATGTCCACACCCACGTTGCCGGTCGAGTCCGGGCCTGCCTGCTGCTGGCCGTTCACCACCGGCATGGCCAGCAGCGAGGAGAACAGCTCCCGCGGCTGCGGGGTGATCGTGGAGACCTGAACCCCACCGGCGATGAGTTCCGCGGACAGCTCCTTGGCGATCGAGGCGTAGGGCTCCTCCGTGCCCGGCGAAGCGAGCACCAGCGACAGCGTTTTGCCGCCCTTGCGCCAGACTCCGGCTTCCTTTTTGTACCCGGCCGCTTTGAAGTACCGGTCCGCGCCGGCCGGGTCCGGCGCGGCGGGCGAACCGGCCGGGATAGTGGGCGTGTAGCCCTTTGCTGAAGGTGGCAGCACCTGTGCGTCCGCCTTCAGTGTGGCCGGCGGCCCGCCCTTCGTACCGGCGTTGATCAGCTTGGTCCGGTCCAGCAGCGCGGCGACTCCGGCGCGGACCTGGGAATCGGACAGCGTCGCGCTGACCGGGCGCAGCAGCACCGACGCGGTGAGCGGCCGGGGCAGCGTGTGCAGCTGGACCGTCGGGCCCAGCTCGTTGAGCAGCTGGAGACCGGTGGAATCGGGATGGGTGAGCGAGAACTGGTCGTTGCCGCTGCGCAGCGCGGCGGCAATCCCGGAGGGATCGGACCGGCGCAGGATCAGCGTGTCGACCGCGGCGGGCTTCTCCCAGTACCGGTCGTTGCGCTGCAGGACCACCTCACCGCGCGCGGTGTCCAGGGTCTTGATCGCGAACGGCCCGGCCACCGAAGGGAAACTGGACGCGAGCGCGCCCTGCCAGCCGCTCGGTGCGTCCTTGAGCAGGTGCTGCGGCAGCAGGTTGTCGAACAGCGTCTGCCAGGCCGGGTACGGCTTGCTGAAGCTGACTTCGACGCCCTTGCCGCCGGCGCGCTGCTTGATGTCGGAGATCAGCCGGTAGCCCGCGGGCTCGATCACCCCCGGTTCGTTCCGCATCCGGTCGGCGAGGTAGATGAAGTCCTCGGTGGCGATCGGCGCCCCGTCGGACCAGGAGGCGTCCGGGCGGATCTCGTAGCGGACCGTGAACGGGGACTGGGACACCACCTCGGCCGAGGTCATCAGGGTCTTGTCCAGGGTGCGGGTGCCGTCGTCGGCCTGCCGGAACACCGAGGGCAGCAGCAGCTGGGACAGCGCCGAGGTGATCGTGGAAGAGTCCGCGATGACGTGCGGGTTGTAGCCGCCGACCACGTCGTCCACCCCGGCCACGATCTGGGACGGGGCCGGCCGCTCCGAGGTGCTCGGCGCGGGTGTGGAGGTGACCACCGGGGGTGGCGGCGTGTTCGAGCACCCGGCGAGCAGCACCCCCGCCAGTGCCAGCACCGGTGCTGCCCGGCGTCCGAATCGCACGCTCGTCCTCCCGAAATTTTCCCGGCAACCGCCGACGGACTGTCCTCCCGCGGGAGGCGGCACCGGGCCGCACGCCCCGCCGATCCGAGCGGACATGCTGCCACGCCGGCCATCCGGCAGGCACCGAGATTCCCATATCGGTCCGTGACCGGCACCACCGGAGTGAGTACCGCCAACAGGGTGGACGTGCCGGAGGCCGGAAAGGTTCCGCCGGAAAACACCGAGGGCGCCTCCCCGGGCGGGGAAGGCGCCCTCGGCGAAGGCCTCCGGATCAGCCGTTATCGCGGCTCTTGGCGCGCGAACGCTCCTTCGCGCGGGTGGAGATGTCGAGGGTGACCTTGCGGACGCGCACCGCCTCCGGGGCGACCTCGACGCACTCGTCGCTGGCGCAGAACTCCAGCGCCTCCTCCAGGCTGAGCTTGCGCGGACGAGCCAGCCGCTCCAGCTCGTCCCCCGCGGAGGTGCGCATGTTGGTGAGCTTCTTCTCCTTGGTGATGTTGATGTCGAGGTCCTCCATGCGCGGGTTCTCGCCCACGACCATGCCCTCGTACACCTCGGCACCCGGCTCCACGAAGAAGGTGCCGCGGTCGGCCAGCTGGATCATCGCGTACCCGGTGATCGGGCCGGAGCGGTCGGCCACCAGCGAGCCGGTGTGCCGTGTGCGGATCTCGCCCGCCCACGGGAAATAGCCCTCGAACACGTGGTTCGCGATGCCGGTGCCGCGGGTCTCGGTGAGGAAGTCGGTGCGGAAGCTGATCAGGCCGCGCGAGGGCAGCACGTAGACGAGCTTGATCCGGCCGCTGCCGTTGCCGCTCATGTCCTCCATGCGGCCCTTGCGCGCGGCGAGCAGCTGGGTGATCGCGCCGAGGTGCTCCTCCGGCGAATCGATGTACAGCCGCTCGAACGGCTCGTGCAGCTTGCCCTCGATGGTGCGCAACACCACCTGCGGCTTGCCGACGGTCAGCTCGAAGCCCTCGCGGCGCATCTGCTCGACCAGGATGGCCAGGGCCAGCTCACCGCGGCCCTGCACCTCCCAGGTGTCCGGCCGCTCGGTGGGCACCACGCGGATCGACACGTTGCCGACCAGCTCGGCGTCGAGGCGGGACTTGACCAGCCGCGCGGTGAGCTTGTCGCCGCCGCCCCGGCCGGCCAGCGGCGAGGAGTTCACCCCGATGGTCATCGAGATGGCGGGCTCGTCCACGGTGATCCGCGGCAGCGCGACCGGGTTGTCCGCGTCGGCCAGCGTGTCGCCGATGGTGATCTCCGGGATGCCCGCGATGGCGACCAGATCGCCCGCGGAGGCCTCGGTGGCCGGTACCCGGGTGAGCGCCTCGGTGACCAGCAGCTCGGAGATGCGCACGTTCTGCACCGAACCGTCGGCACGCATCCAGGCCACGGTCTGGCCCTTGCGCAGCCGGCCCGCGTGAATGCGGATCAGCGCGATCCGGCCGAGGAAGTTGGATGCGTCGAGGTTGGTGACCAGCGCCTGCAGCGGGGCATCCGGGTCCGCGACCGGGGCCGGGACGTGCTTGAGCAGGGTGTCGAACAGCGGGTCCAGGCTCTCGCTGTCGGGCAGGCCGCCGTCCGCGGGCTGCTCCAGGCTCGCCTTGCCGGCCCGCGCCGAGGCGTAGACGACCGGGAGGTCGAGGATCGCGTCGTGATCGGCGTCCTCGATGTCGCCGGCCAGGTCGAGCAGCAGGTCGTGGGTCTCCTCCACGACCTCGGAGATGCGCGCGTCCGGGCGGTCGACCTTGTTCACGACGAGGATCACCGGCAGGTGCGCCTCGAGCGTCTTGCGCAGCACGAAGCGGGTCTGGGGAAGCGGCCCTTCGCTGGCGTCGACGAGCAGGACGACCCCGTCGACCATGGACAGGCCGCGCTCGACCTCGCCGCCGAAGTCGGCGTGGCCGGGGGTGTCGATCACGTTGATGGTGATCGGCCCGTCCGGGGTCTGGCGGTGGATGGAGGTGTTCTTGGCGAGAATCGTGATGCCCTTTTCCCGCTCCAGCTCACCGGAGTCCATCACGCGGTCGACCACCTCGGCACGTTCGGCGAACGCGCCGGACTGCCGGAGCATGGCGTCGACCAGCGTGGTCTTGCCGTGGTCGACGTGCGCTACGATCGCGACGTTGCGCAGGTCGGGCCGGATCTTGCCGGACGCGCGGCCGGGTTCGACCGCGGTGGCGCTTGCTGCGGGCACGCGAGTACTCCTGAACGTCGAAGAAATGCGGGTGGGCGGCCGCGTCGCGGGCGGAAACCGGGCCGGGGGCCACGGGTGCCGGACAGCGGACCGGCTCGGGATGACCGGCTCTGGCCACACGCGGACTTCATCAGGATACCGGGTGGCGGGATGTGAGGAGCGCCACGCCCCATTGTCGGTTAGCCTCACCTAACCTGGAGGCTCTTGGTGGCCGGCTCCCGGAACGAGGCGCGCAGTGGGCAAGAAGCACCCCGACGACCCGCGGGCCGTCGTGCGCAAGCTCATGAAAAAGGGCAAGGTCAAGAAGAAGTGCTGCCGGTCCAAGAGCCGCTGCGGGAAGTGCCCGGTGCTGGCGTTGAAGAAGGCCAAACAGCAGGCAGCCTGAGCCGGTCGGTGGCGTGCGGTGTGGACTTTTGGTCTGTGAAGGGCACCTTCACAGACCCTGAGTCCAGGGTGTCGGCAAAGTCGGTGTGGAGGTCCGTGAAGGGACCCTTCACAGACTCAGAGTCCGTGAAGGGTCCCTTCACG